>NZ_FNFP01000001.1:900000-1189229 GCF_900100845.1 Natronincola ferrireducens
ACCAATGGTGTCTTTCTATCTCCATGATGTCTTTATACTCTTGTAAGAGCAGGGAGTAATATTTTTCAGCTTCTTCTTTATTGCCTAAGAAACGATGAAATTCTGCGGCTACTTCATAAACATCTGTATTTATAACATCACCTTGATGTTCCATGATATAGTCTAGTATCCTTAATCCCTCATCATAGAAGCCCTGACTCCTTAGGGTAGCAGCTAGGGTTAAGGCTACAGAGGCATCCCAATAGTTATATCTAGTATTGGCATTTATGGTTTCATAATAATTTTCCATTACTTCAAAGGCTTCCTCTATTTTATTTTCATAAACCTTATCCCTAATGGCTTGCTTTGTTAATTGGGTCGTAGCCCTTTTTCCCTGCCATGTGTCGGGAAATCTCTTCACCAGTTTTTCATAGTAAACTTTAGATTCCTGTGACAGGTGGGCAACCATGTGGGGGGCACTGCCAACTCCAGCAGAAGAGATCATCAATAGATTATGATTGGCTGTTATCTCAGCCATCCTTTCCAGTGCCGTAGCTGTTTCGCTGGCCTTTGGGAAAAATCTATCCAGTCGTTCATAGTAAATTTTAGCTGTCAAGGGATTTCCGTTTCTATCATATCTTTCTCCTATACTTAGCATGATAGTAGGTAAAAAGATATAGGCCAATAATAAGACTGACAGGAATACACTTATTGCCTTTAATAAATCCTTTACTTTAACCCGTAGTATTTTTTTCATAACCTTCCTCCCTCTTCACTCTACTAGATACTTAACTATCACAATAGTCTCATAAAAAATAAAATTTGGCAAATTAATTTTTAGATACTCTAGACTTATAGTTCTATCCTTATTGGAATAAATGGAATAATAAGTTTTATTTTAAAATCCTACTTCTATAAAGCTGTTAAAAAATATATTGACAACAAAACAAAACATTCATATACTATAAACATAAACACATAGAAATATATCTATATGATGATAGAAGAAGGTGATGACAATGGAGGATAAAATAGAATTATTAAAGGCTTTATCAGACAAAAATAGATTACTTATTCTAGATATGCTCTCCTGTGGAGAGTTATGTGGCTGTGATATTATGGAGGGCCTTAGCTTAACCCAGCCAACCATTTCCCACCATATGAAGATTTTACAGCAATGTAAGCTTGTGATGGGAAGAAAGGAAGGAAAATGGACCTTTTACTCAATTAATCGAGAAAGAGTAGATGCTATCCAACAGTTTATTCATCATATAACTTCCTTTAAAGAAAACTGTATTTGTGAAAGAGTTACTAAAACCTGTTCTCAATGGGATGATCATTCAAGAGAGGGTTAGGAAACTATTATTTCTGTTACAAAGCTTTTAAAATGGAAAAAGTTAATCCTAGAAGGCTATTAGAAAAAATAGGAGGAATCATCATGAAGAAAAAAGTTGCATTTGTATGTGTTCATAATTCTTGTCGTTCACAAATGGCAGAGGCTTGGGCAAAGGATCTAGGAAAGGATGTCCTAGAAGTTTACTCGGCTGGTACAGAGGAGTATCATGAAGTAAAACCAGGAGCAGTTGAAGTAATGGAAGAAGTAGGCATTGACATGGGCAAGCATTATCCCAAACTATTAACGGATATTCCTCAGGAGGTAGATGTTCTTATTACTATGGGATGTAATGTAGCGTGTCCCTTTGTACCCTGTAGCCATAATGAAGACTGGGGCTTAGAGGACCCATCTGGAGGACCTATTGAAGATTTTAGAAATACCCGGGATATCATTAAAGCCAAAGTAGAGGATTTAATCAAAAGAGTAAAAAATCAGGAACTGTAGTAGGAGACGGTCTTGACGGTTAAGCAGGTACAATATTTAAATTCATAAGGGAAGGGTGAAGATTCGATTCAGCCCTACAGCAATAATAAACGCTAATACAAAATTTTGATTAAATGGGAGGTATTGTTATGAGCAATGAAAATTCAAAAAAGCAAGGACAAGGATTAGGTTTTTTTGAAACCTATCTAACGGTATGGGTGACAGCTTGTATTGTAATTGGTGTGGCAATAGGTCAATTTTTACCAGGAGTTCCTGAAACCTTAAGTCAATTTACCTATTATGAAATCTCTATTCCAGTAGCTATTTTAATTTGGCTAATGATCTATCCTATGATGCTAAAAATTGACTTTACCAGTATTGTAGAAGCCACTAAGAAACCAAAGGGGCTGGTTGTTACTTGTGTTAGTAACTGGTTAATTAAGCCCTTTACTATGTATTTAATCGCAGCATTCTTCCTAAAGATAGTATTTAGCGGCCTCATTCCTGAAGCTTTGGCAAATGAATATTTAGCTGGAGCAGTAATTTTAGGAGCGGCTCCTTGTACAGCTATGGTATTTGTATGGAGTCATTTAACTAAGGGGGACCCTGCCTATACTTTAATACAAGTAGCAGTAAATGATATCATTCTTCTATTTGCCTTTACCCCCATCGTTGCTATTTTGTTAGGGATAACCGACGTATTCGTTCCCTACGGAACCTTAATTTTATCTGTAATTCTTTTTATTGTTATTCCTTTTGTTGGTGGATACTTCTCTAGAACCTATATTGTGAAGAATAAAGGGATAGAATACTTTGAAAATGTATTTTTAAAGAAATTTGATAATGTAACGATTGTAGGACTATTACTGACATTAATTATTATCTTCACCTTCCAAGGGGACGTTATTATTGGGAATCCATTACACATTGCATTGATTGCTATACCATTGACCATACAAACCTTTTTTATTTTTGCCATTGCCTATGGATGGGCAAAGGCCTGGAGACTACCCCATAGTGTAGCAGCACCTGCTGGTATGATTGGTGCAAGTAACTTTTTCGAGTTGGCGGTAGCTGTAGCCATATCTCTATTTGGTTTGGAGTCGGGAGCTACCTTGGCAACAGTAGTAGGTGTACTGGTGGAGGTACCAGTTATGCTTGCGTTAGTTAGAATCGCCAACAAAACAAGACATTGGTTTCCACAGGAGCTTGGAGAAAACTAATCAATTATCCTAAAAAGCAAGACACAACTTAGGTTTTATTTTATCGTATTTTTGAAGGTTTATTAAAAGCATTATCTCAACTTTTATAGGAGGCATCATTATGTTTGAAAGATTTGGTCACTTAGTAGCACCTTATATAGTAAAATTTGTTAACTGGTTATTGGTTCTGCTTGGATTCAACATTGAAACGGGAGATACTTTTTACGATGCAGTTCACTTTTTTGTTTATGATACAGTAAAAATTATATTTTTACTTAGTTTTATGATTTTTATCATTACCTATATACGCAGTTATTTTCCACCTGAAAAGGTGAAGGCATTGTTAGCGAAATTTCGTGGGATTTGGGCCTATGTTATCGCTTCTATGCTGGGGGTTGTTTCACCATTTTGCTCCTGTTCCACAGTACCTATTTTCATTGGCTTTGTTGAGGCGGGAATTCCTCTAGGGGTTACTTTTACTTTTCTAGTAACCTCTCCTATAGTCAATGAGATTGCTCTAGGCTATCTCTTTGTTAGCTTTGGTCCTAAAATTGCTATTTTATATACCTTAGCTGGTATGACAATTGGTATTGTGACAGGATTATTGATTGAAAAATTCAATCTCTATCACTTGGTAGAGGAATATGTCTTCAAAATTAAAATGGGGGATACCCAAGCAGAAGAAATGACCCCAAGACAACGATTAATCTATGCAAAGGATAGTGTGGTGGATATTGTAAAAGGAATCTGGATTTATGTAGTCATTGGTATTGGAATTGGTGCGTTAATCCATGGTTGGGCTCCTGAGGATTTATTGACTAGGTATGCAGGACCAAACAATCCTCTAGCTGTTTTTGTGGGGGTGCTATTTGGTATTCCTTTATACTCTAATGCAGTTGGAACAATACCAATAGCAGAAGCCCTGATTAATAAAGGGGTGGGGGTTGGTACGGCCTTAGCCTTTATGATGTCTGTAGTGGCTTTATCTCTACCCTCCATTATTATGTTAAAGAGAGTAATAAAACCAAAATTAATTACTATTTTTGTAAGTATTACTGGACTAGGAATTGTACTGGTAGGATTTTTATTCAATTGGGTTCTATAGTTTGTAAAGGATTGGATAAGGGTTATAGAATTTGAAAACTAAAGGGTGGCGGAATGAATTTTCATTCCATCACCCTTTAATTAATATATCATTATCCCTGACTTCTACGTTGAGTTCTTTCGCGGGTTGTTTTATCTAAAATCCTTTTTCTTAATCGAATACTTTTTGGTGTTACCTCTACTAACTCATCATCGGCAATAAATTCTAAAGCCTGCTCTAGAGAGAAGACCACTGGTGGAACCAGTTTTAGAGCATCATCAGCACCGGAGGAACGAATATTTGTTAATTGTTTACGCTTACAAACATTGACTGCAATGTCCTCTAACCTCGAACTTTCTCCCACAACCATTCCCTCATAAACCTCTATACCAGGTTCAATAAAAATTCTGCCCCGTTCTTGGGCATGATAGATACCATAGGCAATGGCTGGACCACTTTCAAAGGCAATAAGAGATCCTCTGGTTCTAGAACGAATTTCACCTCTGTAGGTGTCATAGCCATCGAAGAGATGATGAAAGGTACCGTAACCCTTGGTATCTGTTAGGAACTCTGAACGATAACCAATTAAACCTCTAGCTGGAATTCTAAATTCTAGTTTCATCCTCCCTGTTCCAGTGGGCATCATATTTTGCATTTCACCTTTACGTTGTCCAATCTTTTCAATGACAGAGCTGGCACTTTCTTCAGGGGTCTCAACAAAAAGCCTCTCCATAGGCTCCATTAATCCATCATCAGTCTTCTTCATAATTACTTGAGGTCTAGATACAGCAAATTCATAGCCCTCTCTACGCATGGTTTCTATAAGAATAGAAAGGTGTAATTCACCTCTACCTAAGACTTTAAAGGAATCAGCGGATAATTCCTCCATACGCATTGCTACATTGGAAAGTATTTCTCTCTCCAAACGATCCTTTAAATGTCTACTGGTGACAAAGGTCCCCTCTTTACCAGCAAAGGGACTATCGTTTACCATAAAGTTCATAGAAATCGTAGGATCATCGATTTTAACAAAGGGTAGAGGTTCTACTTTATCTACTGAACAAATGGTATCACCAATATTAATATCAGCTATACCTGATATGGCAACAATTTCACCTACTGTTGCCCCATCTATATCCACTCGTTTTAACCCTTGAAAATTATATAGGTTGGCAATTCTGACGTTAGCAAGGCTTCCGTCAGTAGCGGCATGAACAACGGTTTCTCCCTTTGCAACCTTACCTCGAATGATTTTACCAATACCGATTCTACCAATATATTTATCATAATCAATGGTAGAGATAAGAAGCTGTAGACCGTCTTCATCATCACCTTCAGGACAAGGAATATGTTCTAGGATTCCTTCAAATAAAGGGGCAAAATTATTTCGTTCATCTTCTTCAGATAATACGGCATAGCCGCCTACACCAGAAGCATAGATTACAGGGAATTCCAACTGTTCATCAGTAGCCTCTAGGTCAATAAATAGATCTAGCACCTCATCAATTACCTCTGAAGCTCTAGCTCCAGGACGGTCAATCTTATTAATTACTACAACAGGTCTTAAGCCACTTTTCAGGGCTTTTTGCAGAACAAAGCGGGTTTGGGGCATAGGACCTTCAAAAGCATCAACCAACAGCAGCACACCGTCCACCATTTGCATGATTCGCTCTACTTCTCCACCAAAGTCTGCATGGCCAGGAGTATCAAAAATATTAATTTTTACATCCTTGTAGGAAACAGCTGTGTTTTTGGACAGGATCGTGATTCCTCTTTCTCGTTCTAAAGAGTTGGAGTCCATTACCCGTTCCTCTACTACTTCGTTGACACGGAAGGTTCCACTTTGTCTTAGCATTTGATCTACTAAGGTTGTTTTTCCATGATCAACATGGGCGATAATTGCGATATTTCTAATATCTTTTCTTTGCATCTGTTTTTCACATCTTCTTTCATTATAAATTTATACTATAAATAAAATGACACTTAATTCAGAAGACGTTTCTTCAACCCCTGAATTTTAGCGGAATTTATTTTAAGAATATAATACTTCAATTTCCATTTATACAACCTATCCAGTAGAAAACAGTATCATAACAGTATGTCAAAGGACAAGGTCTATATCTTTAAGGATGCTACTACATAAAGTAACAAAAGCAATTTTATCATAAACTTCTATTTTCTACAATAAAATGCCACTTAATTCAGAGAAGATTTTTTCTATCCGTAAATTTTAGTCCAAGTTCCCTTCAGTAGATTTCCCATCTAGATTCAGCAGAATTTAGTTTTGTTATAGTTCTTTATAAAACATGAAAGGTGAAGGTGTAACAATACATAAAAGGATAAATCTAATCCATATATAATAGGAAGTATACTTATTTTAAACAGAGGAAAGGATTTTTACTACTATTAAACAGATTACACATTAAGGAAAAAAAGACAAAAAATAAAAATGTTACAATAAGGAAAAACAACGAAATTTATTCAAAATATTAAAAAAATAGAGGAAATTCAAAAGATTTGTTGAATGGTAATAATTAACTAATCTATACAGTACAAATAGATAGGACAGCAGATTTAGGTGGATATTGAGGAGAATAATTAACTTTCATTTAGGGAGGTTGATAATATTTAAGACGGAAAATAGCCACATCAAAGGAGGAGATACCGCAACAACATTGTACATATTGTAAAATATATTAAAGGAGGGACAAACCTATGATTTTTCCAAATGCAAAAATTTTGGATGTTGATTTAACTAGTAAAGAAATAAGTATGAGGGAAATTCCAGGAGAAACCTATCGTCTATATCCAGGGGGATCAGCTTTAGGACTATATCTAATACTACAGGAGATGGAGGCAGGGATAGACCCTTTATCCCCAGAAAACATGTTGGTGTTTTCTGTATCTGCGTTGACAGGTCTTCCGGTTAGTGGACAAAGCAGGGTGAATGTAACAACTAAAAGTCCTCTAACAGGAGGTATTGGAGCTACAGAAGCAGGAGGATTTTTCCCAGCCCATTTAAAGGGAAATGGTTATGACGCTGTGATTCTCCGGGGTAAATCAGAAAAACCTGTTTACTTGTATGTTGATGAAGACAATGTAGAAATAAGAGATGCCCAAAAAATGTGGGGCAAAGTAACAGGAGAAGCCGAAAGGCTTATTAAAGAAGATTTAGGAGAAGAAAGGGTTGAAATAGCTCAAATCGGTCCTGGGGGAGAAAATCTAGTAAAGTATGCTTGTATTATGAATATGTCCAATCGTGCCAACGGTAGAAATGGAACAGGAGCTGTTATGGGTTCCAAAAACTTAAAGGCTTTGGTTGTGAAAAAGGCAAGACCGAGAAAACCCCACAATCCAGAGGGCTTTAAAACATTAACTGGTAATCTTAAAGAACGTTTTGCAGAAAACCCAGGGATTGTAGGGCTGGGAGAGCATGGTACCGATGGTGAGCTTTTAGGTACCAATATGGATGGATTTTTAGCAACAAAGAACTTTAGCACAGGATATTTTGAAAAAGAAAATGCCAAAAAGATTACTGGAACTACCATGACAAAAACTATCCTGAAGGAAAGGGATACCTGCTACGCCTGTGCAATTCGATGTAAAAGAGTTGTTGAAGTAGAAGGGAAGGTAGACCCCCTCTATGGAGGACCAGAATATGAAACCTGTGCCACCTTCGGGTCCTATTGTGGAGTATCAAGTCTTGAGGATGTTGCACTGGCCAATCAATTATGTAATATGTACGGTTTAGATACCATTTCCTGTGGTGCAACCATAGCCTTCGCTATGGAATGTTATGAAAAAGGATTATTAACTAAGGAGGACACTGATGGACTAGATTTAAAATTTGGCAACCATGAGGTATTCCCTACTCTTATTGAAAAAATTGCAAAGCGTGAAGGATTTGGAGATCTTTTGGCGGAAGGTAGTGCTAGGGCAGCTAGAAAAATTGGAGAAGCTGCGATACCACTAAGTATCTCTGTAAAAAATCAAGAATTACCTGCCCATATGCCTCAGTACAAACCAGCGGTGGGACTATTATATGCAGTGAATTCCTTTGGTGCTGACCATCAATCCTGTGAGCATGATCCATTTTTAGTAATGCCTGCCGACAGTAAAGAAAGAAAATGGCTAGGTCATATGGCAGCCCTCAAGGAATACGATAACCCTCATGTATTGGATGATGAAAAGGTTCAATATGCTGTAGACGGTCAAAGGTTTTATTCTTTAATGGATACCCTATGTCTCTGTCAATTTGCCTGGGGCCCTGCATGGCAGCTATACGGACCGGCTGATCTTATTGATTTATGCAAATATGGTATTGGTTGGGAAACCTCTCTATATGAATTACTTCGTATTGGTGAAAGAAGAATCAATATGATGCGTTATTTTAATGCTAGAGAAGGCTTTACCAAGAAGGATGACTATCTGCCCGACAGAATATTTGAGGCAATGCCGGATGGACCTGCAAAAGGTCATGTGATGGATAAAGAAGAATTTGAAAGAGCTAAGGAGCTTTACTATAAGTTTGTTGGGTGGGATGAAGAAACAGGAAACCCAACAGAAATCAATTTAAGAAGACTTGGGTTGGGCTGGCTGTTGGAGAAGGATAAGGAGTTAGCTAAAGCATAATACACTTATATATGTAACAGTGGGGAGGTAAAGAGGTGAAAATTTTTGTTAACAACCAAGAAAAGACAGTAGTTGAAGGGTGTACCGTAAAAAATCTCCTAAAAAGCATGGAGTTAACCTCCTCTGTTGCAATATGGATAAATGATTTACAATTGCTACAAGGAGATTATCCCACTTACATACTAAAAGAAGGGGATAAAGTGAAGATTTTCAAACCTATGGGGGGCGGTTAGAACCTCTAAATCAAGATCCTATCTTTTCGTTTGGAAAGATAGGATCTTGATTTTTTCGTTAATAATTCTCCAAAACACTAGTTGATAAATATGATTATAAATTAACCTTGTTTACAAACAAATAAAGTAATGCTATAATGTTAACAAAGTAAAAGATATCAAAATATTTTGAGATTAATCTTAAAACATGGACTACATATTATTTTAAAGAGTGGGGGGTGAAAAAATGTTAACCATAGATAAGGATACTTTTCAACAAGAAGTGTTAGAAGTAGAGGGTTATGTACTAGTGGATTTTTGGAGTGAAAGCTGTGAACCATGTAAAGCTATCATGCCTTCAATAGTGGAACTATCCGAAAAATATAAAGACAGTATGAAATTTTGCAAACTTGAAACTACAAAAGCAAGACGATTAGCTATTAAACAGAGGGTTTTAGGCCTTCCAACTGTAGCAATTTACAAGGATGGGGAGAAAATAGCTGAAAAGACAAATGAAGAGGTAACAAAAGAAGGCATCGAGGCTATGATTCAACAATATGTATAATTTTATTTATATAAAAGCATAGTTTCAAGCCAACATTTTTAAATAGAGATACAGGTGAAATTGGAAATGTACCTTGTTCTATTTCAGATACCATTTGTATTAAAAGAAGAGACCTTTATATAAATAGTAAAGAAAGGATGTTGAAAATGGGAGCATATGATGGTAAAAAAATCATTATCATTGGTGACCGTGATGGTATACCAGGTCCAGCTATTGAGGAGTGCTTAAAAGGCACTGGTGCAGAAGTAGTATTTTCTTCTACTGAATGCTTTGTCTGAACCGCTGCAGGAGCAATGGACCTAGAAAACCAAAAAAGAGTTAAGGATCTTACAGAAAAGCATGGTGCAGAAAATATCGTAGTGCTTTTAGGAGCGGCAGAAGCAGAAGCGGCAGGATTGGCTGCTGAAACTGTAACAGCTGGAGATCCAACCTTTGCAGGTCCATTGGCAGGAGTCCAGTTAGGACTTAGAGTATATCATGCAGTAGAGCCTCAATTTAAGGATGAAGTAGACCCTACAGTATATGATGATCAAATTGGTATGATGGAAATGGTTTTAAATGTAGAGGAAATTATTGAAGAAATGACTTCAATCAGAGATGAATTTTGTCAATTTAAATAATAAAAAGCTAGATGGGTGTATACTTCTACACCCATCTAGCTTTTTTGCTATAGACAAGTACTGTAGCATTGAATAGTCTTTTTAATATATTTTAATGTCATTTCTACAGCCTCATCTACAGTATAAAGATCTTTATTATTTAGTATTTTGCATAGCATACCGTAGTATATTAAGTAAGTCATTTTATTAATGTCATAAAGATCCTTCTCTTCAATAAAACCTTCCTTCACACAAGATTTTAGGATAGAGATATTTCTTTCATAGATATTCTTTTCTAAAAACATGGACAAGAGTTCTTCGGACTCTGCGACTAGATCCTCTGGAAAAATTTCATAATATTCTTTAACAGAATCCCTTATATAATCACTATAGGCATCAAAAAAAATAGCATGATAAATTTTAGGCTTACTAAAGGAATAGTAACAAAAGCATCGCCAAATAGCAACATACTTATCAAAGGCAGTTTCAACTCCCTTTAAATAACATGGCAGAGCCTCGGAATATTCTTTGACATACTTCATGGAAGCAAAAAATATCAAGTGATCTAGGTTCTCAAAATAGTTATATAGGGTAGCACTATTATAACCAGCAATATCAGCAACCTTTCTAACAGTGACAGCTTCCAAACCCTCCTCTTCGATAATGTGATTAGTAGCTTCGATGAAGTAGCTCATCATTCTTCTTTTTTGAATTTCTTTTTTACTCATTAATTATCACCATCTATCTTAATTAATGCAATATTTAACCAGTTTTGATTATTATAACACATGTGATAAACAACACACAAATAATATACGTATTATTACTATAATTATTAATAATCTTACACGACATAATGATTTAAATTACTTATAATCGATAGGAAACTATAAAATTTTTAAAATTGTAACTAAGTTATAAGTTTTTTCTGTTGAAATAGCAATAGAGGCTGTTGAAAAACTCTGGTTTGTGTCACTATGGATGGAACCTAGTGAAATGCAGAGTCTTGAAAGTTTGGAGATACAAGATTCTTCCCTATGGACAGAATGACAACCTAAGTTTTTTAATATAATTCATGGATTTTTCAACAACCTGAATAGGCGGGTTTTTTAGTTTGTATATAAAAGTTTTTTATACATACAGGCGAATCTATAGAACCAAATAATACTCTGAATATTTTTAAAAAAAACAATATTTATTTAATAAACACGGTTACAAAATAAACTAGATATGATATAATAAATTTGAAAAAACAGTTATTTGGTTAACAAAATTTTAGCTTTTGATAATTCCATTAAAGGGAGTGTAAAGGAATGAAATTAGAAATTGGGAATTTTTATGTAAAAGACATTGCCTTTGGTGATAAAATGGCCTACAAAAACGGCATTTTAACCATCAACAAAGAAGAAGCCTTAGCAGTAGTAAGAGAAGATGAGCATATCACAGAAGCGGATATAGTAATAGTAAAGCCAGGAGACAAAGTAAGAATTGTGCCAGTAAAAGAAGCCATTGAACCAAGACATAGGGTAGGTGGAGGGCCAGTATTTCCGGGAGTAACAGGAGAGTTAACACAGGCAGGAAACGGGAAAACGTTAGCATTAAAAAACTGTAGCGTATTGGTGGTGGGAAAACACTGGGGGGGCTTCCAAGATGGATTAATAGATATGAGCGGAGAAGGCGCCAAGTACACATTATTCTCCCAGTTGCAAAATATTTGTCTAGTAGCTGATACCGATGAAGACTTCGAAAAACGTGAACAACAAAAGAAAAATCATGCATTAAGATGGGCAGGAATGAGGCTAGCAGAATATATAGGCAGCTGTGTAGCTGAGCTAGAACCAGAGGAAATAGAAACCTATGAATTAAGTCCAATAACAAAACGACCCCAAGAAGTACAAGGATTACCAAATGTAGTATTAGTATTACAACCCCAATCCCAAATGGAAGAAATGGGTTACAATGACTTAATCTATGGATGGGATTGTAATCACATGGTACCAACCTTCATGCATCCAAATGAAGTATTAGATGGCGCCATGATATCAGGAAGCTTTATGCCCTGTTCATCCAAATGGTCCACCTATGATTTTCAGAACTATCCAATGATTAAAAGATTGTATGAAGAGCATGGAAAAACCATTAACTTCTTAGGTGTAATTATGTCCAATCTAAATGTAGCCCTAGAACAAAAAGAAAGATCCGCTTTATTTGTAGCACAGATGGCTAAGTCACTAGGAGCCGATGCAGCAGTTGTAGCAGAAGAAGGCTATGGAAATCCAGATGCAGACTTTATCGCATGCATTGTAGCTTTAGAAAATGTAGGTGTAAAAACAGTAGGACTAACCAATGAGTGTACAGGAAGAGACGGAGCATCTCAACCATTAGTAACACTAGACGAAAAAGCAGATGCAATCGTTTCTTGTGGGAATGTCTCCGAGTTAATTATCCTTCCACCAATGGAAACAGTAATTGGAGAATTAGAAGCATTGGCTAGAGACGGATTATCAGGGGGATGGGCAGAGGACGAAATATTAGGACCATCAGTAAGAGAAGATGGATCCATCATTATGGAAAATAATGCAATGTTCTGTGGAGACCGAGTAGCGGGATGGTCAACCAAGACAATGGTGGAATATTAAGGAGGTGGAAAAGATGAAAAAGAAAGCCATATTATATTTAAACCAGTTTTTTGGACAAATAGGTGGAGAAGAACTAGCTGATCATGCCCCTGAGATAAGAGAAGGTTTAGTAGGACCAGCAATGGAACTAAACAAACAACTAGGAGATGTGGCAGAAGTAACCCATACCATTATTTGTGGTGACAACTTTATGGGTTCAAGACAAGAAGAAGCAGTTGAAACAATACTAGGCTTCCTAGAAGGTAAAGAATTTGATATCTTCTTTGCAGGGCCAGCCTTTAGAGCAGGAAGATACGGAAGTGCCTGTGGACATATCAGCAAAGCAGTAAAAGAAAAATTTGGTGTTCCAGTAATCAGTTCCATGAACGATGAAAATCCTGGAGTAGAAATGTTCAAAAAAGAAATGTACATCTTCAAGGGTGGGGCCAGTGCAGCAGCTATGAGAAAAGATGTTAAAAAAATGGCTGATTTTGGTAAAAAAATCATCACAGGAGAAGAACTACTATCGGCAGTAGAAGAAGGATACTATGATAGAGGAAATAGACATCAAAAGTGGCTTAATCCTCCAGTACCAGCTACTGACAGAGTTATTGATATGCTATTGAAAAAAATTAGAGGAGAAGCCTTTCAAACAGAACTACCCATACCTCCATCTGATTTAGTACCGATAGCACCAGCAATAAAGGACTTAAGCAAGGCAAAGATCGCCATTGCAACTACTGGAGGAATTGTACCAGTAGATAACCCTGACAGAATCCAATCAGCATCAGCGACAAGATGGGGTAAATACCATATGATAGGAATGGATACACTTGAATCAGGTGTATTTAAAACCATACATGCAGGATTTGACCCAGCAGCAGCCGATGCAGATCCAAACGTCATCGTCCCTCTAGATGTATTAAGAGTCTATGAAAAAGAAGGAAGAATTGGCTCAATTCACAACTACTTCTACACAACAGTAGGAACAGGAACAACCCAAGCAGAGGCAGCAAGAATGGGAAGAGAAATTGCAGAGGATTTAAGATTAGCCGGTGTAGATGCGGTTATCCTAACCTCCACATGAGGCACCTGTACACGTTGCGGTGCAACGATAGTAAAAGAAATTGAGAAAGCAGGCTTTACAATTGTACAGATGGCCAACTTAATCCCAGTTGCAAAGACTGTTGGTTCCAACAGAATGGTACCAACCATTTCTATCCCATATCCATTAGGAGATCCAGAAACCCCAAAAGAACAACAATGGAAGCTACGTCACCATAGAGTAGGGATTGCTTTAGAGGCATTAGAAACCGACATTCAGGAACAGACGGTTTTTAAGGTAAAAATCTAAAAAAATAGTAAATTTTTTTCAACAAGTACAATCTAAAGAATTAATAATAAGGATGTGTATGAAAAATCCTTGACGTAGCCGGATATAATTCAATATTAGTTTACTAACTTCAGTATCTCATATGAGATCTGTTAGTTATATAAAGTATGTAGAAGTCATAATAACCAATAATTATTTTTATAGAAAGGTGGTGCTTAAGGTAGTACAATATACAAAGATGGCATTTCAACTCTTTGTATTTGATTGCTGATTTTAATCGGATGTAGAATTCAGGGGAAACACTATTTTAAAATGAAGGGGAGATGACATTATGACCACGAAAGTTAGTAAGAAAAATTTCTTTGATATAAAGATGCCTCATACCTATATACTTTTATCGATGATCATGGTTTTTATGGCAGTACTATCCTATATTATTCCTGCTGGTGCATATGAAAGAATAGAAGACACTGTGACAGGAAGAATGGTTGTTATACCTGGTAGCTTTGAATACATAGAAGGCACACAACCGGGAGTATTTGATGTATTTATTGCATTGCAGAGGGGTTTTATTGATGCTGCTGACATTATTTTTCTAATTGTCTTTGCTTATGGATTTGTTTATATGTTAATAAAAAATGGAACAATGGATGCAACACTTGGTACAATCATAAGAAAGATGGGAAATAAAATAGAATGGCTTATCCCTGTTTGTATGCTGTCATTTGGTATTCTGGGTGCCACGATGGGTTTATATGAAGAGGTTTATGGTTTGATTCCAGTATTTATAGGGATGTCTGTAGCTCTAGGCTATGATGCAGTGGTTGGTGGAGCTATAGTTTTCACAGGTGTAGCCACAGGTTTTGCTGCTGCAATAATCAATCCTTTTTCCATAGGTATCGCTCAAGGAATTGCTGGGGTTCAAATGTTTTCAGGAATAGGATTTAGAATTATTATATTTATAGTTTTTCAAACTGCTTCTATTGCATACGTTTGGAGATATGCAAAAAAAATCAAAAAAGATCCTACAAAATCTGTTCTCTATGGAGTTGAATTAGATACAATACACAAAACAAACAAGGATGACCTCTTAGATACTAAATTGACTGTTAGAAATAAATTATGCATGGTGATCTTTGTGCTAACAATAGGAATATTATTGTATGGAACTACCCAGTGGGACTGGTACATCAATGAAATTGCTGCTTTGTTTTTAATGATGATGGTAGTTGTAGGGGTTGTTGGTGGATTTAATGCAACAAAAATATGTAACGTATTTATAGAATCTACTAAAAGCATGGTTTTTTCTATGATGATTTGTGGTTTTACTAGAGGAATACTAATACTTATGCAGGATGCACAAATAGCAGACACCATAGTTCATTCTCTTGTTACAGTACTAGAAGGACAAAGTAAATATATATCTGCTCTCGGTATGCTAGGCTTACAAAATATTATAAACTTCTTTATAACAGGTTCTGCAAGTCAAGCGACGATTACAATGCCTATTATGGCTCCAGTTGCTGATTTAGTTGACTTAAATAAACAAATTGCAGTGTTAGCATATCAATTTGGTGATGGGTTTTCTAATATGTTTTGGCCTACCGTTGTTGCATTTGAGTGTGGACTTATGGGGATTCCAATTAATAAATGGTATAAATTCATGGCACCACTTTTTGGTATTATGACTATCCTTCAAATTATAATGATGTTGGTGGCAGTTGCAATCGGGTATAATTAATAATGTAGTAAATATTTTAACAATATAGTTAAATTCTGATTAAAGGAGACTGTCATGATAATAAGAAATGCTTATGTTCTATTGTTTGAAGAAAATGGTTTTGTAAAAAAGGATATTTGTTTTGAAGATGGAAAAATAAAACAAGTAGCAGATAAAATTGATGGGGAATACTATATAGATGCTACAGGAAAGTATATAACTCCAGGTTTAATTGATGCCCATTCACATATTGGAATATGTGAAGAGGCTATAGGTTGGGAAGGGGATGATACCTGTGAGTATGGCAATGCTGTATCTCCTCAGCTCAGGGCTATAGATGCTATCAATCCCTTCGATATAGCATTTAAAGAAGCTCTTAGAGGTGGTGTGACCACTGTGTGTACAGGGCCTGGAAGTGCAAATGTTGTTGCGGGAACATTTGCTACCATCAAGCTAAAGGGAAATGTTATAGATGAGATGATAATAGATGAGAGAGCAGCTATGAAATGTGCATTTGGAGAAAATCCAAGGGCTTTTGGAAAATCAGGAAAAGAACCCTATACGAGAATGGGAGTTGCTGCTCTTTTAAGAAAGACATTAAATGATGCAATGAACTACAAAGCAAAAAAAGAAGATGCTGAAAAAAACAATAAATACTTTGAAAAAGATTTACAAATGGAAAATATGTTATTAGTGATAAATGGTGACATACCAATCAAAGCCCATGTACATCGAGCTGATGATATTTGTACAGCCATAAGAATAGCTAAAGAATATAATATTGGATTAACTTTAGATCATTGCACAGAAGGACATCTTATCGTAGATTACCTTAAAAAATTTGATTATCCTACAATTATTGGGCCATCCTATGGTCCAAAAACTAAAATAGAAACTAAAAATAAAACCTTCCAAACAGCTAAAATATTATGGGATGCTGGTTTGAAAGTATGTATAACGACAGATCATAATGTACATCCCCAGGAATCTCTTATTTTGTTTGCTGCTATGGCGGCTAAAGAAGGATTAGATGAAATTGAAGCATTAAAGGCTATAACGATAAATCCAGCAGAGGTTTTAAGAATACATGAAAGAAAAGGACAGATAAAAAAGGGGTTAGATGCAGATTTGGTAATTTGGGATAGCCATCCTTTAGATTTTATGGCAAAGGTTGAAAAAGTATTTATAGAAGGCCAAGAAGCATTCTAAATCATAAAGGAATTCCATAAGGCACATGGATACTAGTAAATTTTCAACAATGCATATATGGAGGAGATTATGGATTATACACTAGATAAAATTATAAAATATAGAAGAGAGTTCCACAAGTACCCAGAAACTGGATGGAAGGAAATAAGAACAAGTGCAAGAATAGCTGAAATACTATCTCAATTAGGATATGAAAATATAAAAGTAGGAACAGAAGCCGTAGATATCAATACAATTGTTGAACCAGTGAGACTTAGTGAAGATGAGAGAAAAAAAGAAATAAAAAGGGCGATAAGTCAAGGGGGAAATAAAGATTGGATTAGGAAAGCCAATGGATATCCAGGGGTTGTAGCAGAGATAGATACAGGAAATATAGGTCCAACAGTAGCTTTTAGATTTGATATTGATGCATTGGTGGATACAGAACCTTATGAAAGTGGACATAAACCCTTTGATGAAGAATATATCTCTATCAACCCCAATAGTGTACATGCTTGTGGCCATGATGGACATATTGCTATTGGTTTAGGATTGGCAAAAGAGATACTAAAGCATAAAAAGTCCTTAAGGGGAAAGATAAAGTTACTATTTCAACCTGCGGAAGAAACCTTTTCAGGAGCTGAATCAATGGTAACAAAAGGTCACTTAGATGATGTAGATTATTTTTTCAGTATGCATATAGGGCTAAGCTATGAAAACAAACCCCTACCATCAAAAAGTATCGCATGTGGATGTTGTGATTTTCTAAGTGATCGACAATTGGATGTGTATTTTCAAGGGAAAGCAGCTCATCCATGTGGAGCTTCACAAGAAGGCAAGAATACATTGCTAGCGGCATGTACCGCTGCCCTAAATATCCATTCCATAGCACCTCATGAGGAGGGGTTATTTAGAGTGAATGTAGGAGAAATACATGCAGGTGTTTGTGCAAATACAATTCCTGCAAATGCCCTCATAAGGGTAGAGTATAGAGGAGAAAATAGCAATATAACGAACTATGGTAAAAATCGTGTGTTAACGATTATAGAAGCTGCAGCAAAAATGTATGAGTTGACATATAAAATTGTGGACTATGGAGAAGTTCCAACAGCTAAAAGTGATAAAGAGATGATAGATATCGTGAAAAAATCAGCTAAAAAAGTAAGTTGGTTTGAAAATATATATGATTACGGAAATGTAGGTGGAACTGATGATGCCACAGTTATGATGAAGAAGGTACAGGATCATGGTGGTAAGGCGGTTTATATTGGGTTGGGGGCAGATGTTACTGAGCCTTTACATAATCCTAAATTTGACTTTGATGAAAATGTATTAATAGCTGCTACAAATCTTTTCGTAAATATTTTAAAAGACATATCCTCTTGTAAAAATTTATAAAATATTATGTGTGCTTGAGCTAAAAAGAAACTCCTCTCTAGAAATAAAAAATATTTTCTAGAAAGGAGTTTCTTTTTTACTGAATCAAGTTTCATTTTACAAAGAAAAAATAAGAAAACATAATAAAATTTGAAGAAGATTACTCTTATAACTATGATGATAAATAAAGGTGGAAAAAATGACTGAAAAGAAACTAAGAGGGCTTGAGGATATGCCCCCATATACAAAATTCAATTATTTTAAAGTTCTGTCAATGTTGTTACACAACTCTAGAAGTAGTTTGTATTCTCTGGGATATAGCTTCTTTAAATGCTGTAAAGCTGCCAGCACAAATTATGGAGTTGTGATTAGATTTGGTCACAATTTCAAGTCCAACAGTTTTTGAAAATCGAACTCCCTCATCGGTTACATTATCTGTAATAACGCTTTCAAAAACAAATCCCTGAGCTTCGTAGGTCTCATAGCAAGTGACATAGTCCTTTAATAAATCGTTTAAAGCTGAAGTTTTTCTGTAGGGGGCATCTATAACAACGCAACTCAAAAACAGATGGTAGGACTTTGAAACATCTCTTGGGACATCCATATGCTCTTTGACAAGGTGTTTGTCATTAAATGTTCCATCTAAAAGGGTTTGATAAATTTCTAATGAAACTGGAAATAAATTAATGAACCCTATAATTTGGTCATCATGTTTAAGGCACCGTATACAATGTGGCCAATGTTGATACCAACTATAGCTTGTTAGAGCATCGGTAATATATGCTTCATCGTAATATTTTTTTTCAAGGGTTTCCATGGCTAAAAAGTCCTCTAAAGTTAATTTGGATTTTATCATCATTTTTCCTCCTGGATAAAAATCATAGATTTTCATATATGGTTTTTATCCCTCAAATTACTTTTACTGCTGTTATTTTACCATTTCCATCACTGACTTTCCACAAAATAATTAAAAATTAAGAATATTTAAAAATATATATCCCTATAAATAACCTCTTATAATAAAAAATAAAGGAATATAACAAAATCTGAAGAATATTACTTTTATAACTATAATCATAAATGAAGGTGGAAAAAATGACTGAAAAAAAAGTAAGAGGGCTTGAGGATATGCCCCCATATACAAAATTGAATTATTTTAAAATCCTGATAATAATGGCTAACACAAATGGAGAAGTCACTCAATTGGAAATGGTGGAGCTTTATAGACTAATGGCAAAGAACAAGCTTTCTCAGGTGGATAGGTTAGTATTATTAAGCTGGATGGAAGAAGAAAGGCATAATCAGCTATTAGAATTATGTGACAATCTATATGAAGAATTAAATGATCAAGAGAAAAATATTATACGATTTTCCTTGATTAAGGATTTGATAATTATCATGGGAGCTGATAATTATGAGGCTCCTGAAGAGATGGAACTGTTCAACAAGATGAAGGAGATCTTCTGTATAACAGAAGAACAGCTAGGGTTTTTAAAAGAAGAGTATGAGACGGACAAAACTTTTTTTGCAGAAGAAACTACTGATAACAGTTGGTATGACAAATTTGAGGAAACCTTTTTGACAGCCACAGCTATAGGCGTACCTATTACAGTTTTATATTATCAAGGCAGCTTCAAAAGGGAATGGTCTTTGTGTAGAAGATTATATAGAAAACCTACTTTACCTGGAAACATAGCAAAGGCTGTGGTTTTAGGTGGAGCTTCTTACAAAATGCTAAAATGGTTTTTAGAAGGAAAAAGAAAGAAAGCCCATAAGCTTAAAGAAGCTTTATTTGAAGCAGCCTCTAAAGTCCATGAGAGGGCAGATGATTATTTAACTAAGGATATCCAAAAAATTCAAGAAGAGCTACAGCATACAAAAGAAGAGGTGGGGCAAAGAAAAGCTTTAAACCACAGGGCAGTTTTGTTGCAGAAAACTTTGGGGAACTTGAGAAGTAGGAAGCCTCAACTATTATAATTTGAAGACTCCTTATAGGGAGTCTTTTTCGAATAGTAGAATAACATAATTATTCTACTGTTTAAACAAAGGATAAGGAGATATTATTTATGATAAAAACAATAAAAAAGTATAATTGGTTACTGATTATAGTATGCTTAATTACCCTGTTAGGGGCCTGTAGCTTTCAAGGGAATACTACCCCATCCTACCTGCCAGAAAATAAAGAAGAGATGGAAGCTACTAAACCAGAGGAGATAATCTATCCACCTCCAGTAGAAATTGACATAATAGCAGTGGGAGATATTATGGTCCATGGTCCCCAGCTTAGGGCACAACATAAACCACAGGATGACACCTATGATTTCACCAACAATTTTCAATTTGTGAAACCTTATTTTGAAAAAGCTGATTTAGTTATAGGCAACTTAGAAACTACCTTTGGTGGGGGAGAAAGGGGGTATTCCAGCTTTCCTATGTTTAACACCCCTGATACACTGGCAGATGCCCTAAAGGATTCGGGATTTCATGTGATTTCTACGGTTAACAATCATACAATGGATACTGGAAGCAAGGGTATGCTAAGGACTATTGATGTTTTGAAGGAAAGGAATCTTGAAGTCATAGGGACTAGAAGGGAAGAAAAAGAAGATGTTTTTCTTATCAAGGAAATAGAGGGTATAAAAATT
Source organism: Natronincola ferrireducens (assembly GCF_900100845.1). Classification (NCBI taxonomy): domain Bacteria; kingdom Bacillati; phylum Bacillota; class Clostridia; order Peptostreptococcales; family Natronincolaceae; genus Natronincola; species Natronincola ferrireducens. The sequence goes on from NZ_FNFP01000001.1 coordinate 920,974, forward strand.
GGTCTCACAGCTTATACCTATGAAACACCAAAGCTTGGAGAGTATAAAACCTTAAATGGAATACGGGTCCCTAAGGAGGTGGAGAATCTTGTTAATAGCTTTTCCTATGAAAGTTTAGAGGAAGATCTTTTGAAGATGAAGGATACTATTGAAGACATGAAAAAAAGGGGAGTAGAGTTTATTATTTTCTACATTCATTGGGGAGATGAATATCAAAGACAACCAAATTCTTATCAAAGAGTTATAGCAGAAAAACTATCGGATTATGGTGTAGACATTATATTTGGAAGTCATCCCCATGTAGTCCAGCCTGTTGAGATAATTGAGTCTGACATTTCCAATAAAAATACTTTAGTGGTTTATTCTATGGGAAATTTTTTGTCTAATCAACGATATGAAATATTAAAAAATAGATATACAGAGGACGGAGTTATTATCAATGCTAAGATAAAAAAAGATTTTGAAGCAAATACTGTAACACTTCAAGGGGTTTCTTATATACCTACTTGGGTTCATAGGTATCATTCTAAGGGTAAAGTTATTTATGAAATACTTCCGGTGGTAGATGCCCTTGAAGACAAGGATTTTTATAATCTCTATTCTAGTGATAGTGTATGGCGGGCTGAAAACTCGAAAACCAATACAATTGAAATAATAGAATCCTTAGATATACCTAGACCTATTGAAATACAATTGATAAAGGCAAATTAAAAGATGGTTAAAACTTTTTTATAAATTTCCCTCAATGTCAAAAGGAAAAATTTAGTTTGTGTTGAATAATTTTATTATTAAAAATGTTATAAATGCCATCAAAGATTAAGAATGCCAATGTAGAAGAGAGGGGATTTAAAGGAATTAGTGACATAATCTTTCATATCTGTTTGTATATTGAGTATATAAGAATATTTTACAAAAGTTCTTCATTGTGACAAGGAATAAATAGAAAATGACTGGAGGTAAAGATAGTGAAAATAGGAATTCCCCAGAGTTTACTTTATAGCTATTATTATCCTTTTTGGAAAACATATTTTGAAGAACTGGGCTTAGAGGTTGTTACTACCCCTGCCACTACAAAGACGATTATTGATAAGGGAGTAAAAGCATCGGTACCAGAAATATGTGTACCTATTAAAGTGTATATAGGACATGTTTTAACGTTGTTAGAAAAAGAAGTGGATTATATTTTTATTCCTCGATTTGTAGCTATAAAAAAAGATCAATTTTTTTGCCCGAAATTTATGGGTCTCCCAGATATGATTAGGCATTCCATTCATGGTATTGAAGAGAAAATGATTATGCCCTTTATCAATACAAAAAGTGATAATATAGCTGAAGCCTTTAAGCATAATATTTTTGGTGAAAAGCTATTAGTAGGTTACAAACAAAACAAAAATGCCTTAGAAAAAGCAGAAAAAGTGTGGTTAAAATTCAGGGAGAGTAGTAAAAAGGGTTATTCTATCATGGAAGCCTGTGATATCGCTTTGGGCAAAGCTGTTGAAGATGAAATTCAGCCTATAACAGAGGGAGATTCAAAGGTAACCATAGGACTATTGGGATACGTTTATAATATTTATGATCCTTTTATTAGTATGGATATATTAACCAAATTAAGAGAAATGGGTGTAGGGGTAAAAACCTTTGAAATGCTGAAGGATGAGGACATTCATCATCAACTTAAGACTATGTCCAAAACCTTGTTTTGGACTTTTAGCGATAAACTGATGGCAGCGGGCTACCACTTTTATAAGGATACTGATGTGGATGGATTGATTCATGTGACGGCCTTTGGCTGTGGTCCTGATTCTTTATTAGGAAAACTAATGGAACTTGACTCACCTATTTATAAAAAGCCTTTTATGACAGTAAGAGTTGATGAGCATTCTGGAGAAAACCACCTTCAGACTAGAATAGAAGCCTTTGTAGATATGATAAAACGTAAAAAATCTAAAGTTCAAAGAGGTGCATAAAAATGAAGGTGTCCTTTCCCTACATGGGGACAACGGTAGTATATAAAAAGCTTTTAGAACTGCTTGGACATGAAGTGGTTATGCCACCAAAACCTAGCCAAAAGACCATCAATTTAGGTGTGAAGTATAGTCCAGAATTTGCATGTTTTCCTCTTAAGGTAATTATGGGTAGCTATATGGAGGCAATAGAAAAGGGTGCTGAGGTTATTGTCACCTCTGGAGGGCATGGACCCTGTAGAGCAGGTTTTTATGAAAAGGTTCATAGTCGAATCCTAAAAGAAGAAAATTATCCTGTAGAATTTATTGTATTTGATTCAATGTTTAGGAATTATAAACAATTTTATAAAAATATTTTAAGGGTTAAGGGCAATAGCTCTTGGCATAAGGTAGGCAAATCCCTACTGTATGTTTATAACATGATTAAAAAGCTAGACATACTAGAAAAGGAAGTGCAGCGGATTAGAGCCTATGAGGTAAAGAAGGGGGAAACCACAAAAACATGGGAAAAAATTCAGCAAATTTTTGATAAAGCCTATACAAAACAAGAATTAGAAGAGGCTTATCACACGGGAAAAATTTGGTTAAGTGAAATACAGCAGGTTTCTGTTCCACAAAAAAACAAAATACGTATTGGGATTGTAGGAGAAATTTATGTCATTATGGAGGCTTCTATTAATATGAAGCTAGAAGAGCTGTTGGGTTCACTAGGAGCAGAAGTAGAACGTGCTCAATATCTTTCACAATGGGTTAGTTATAATGCCTTACCAAAGTTTATTAATCACACCCATGAAGTAGAAATTTTGAAAAAGGGTGAAAGATATATACCTATTCAAATTGGAGGTCATGCAAAGCAAACAGTTGGGCACATTATTGACTATAGTGAAAGAGGATTTGATGGCGTTGTTCACTTAATGCCCTTTGGCTGTTTACCGGAACTGGTTTCTCAAAGTATCATTCCTAAAATCACTGAAGAATTGGGGATTCCTGTTTTGACCCTATCAATAGACGAACAAGTAGGTACTGCCAACAATTTAACACGAATAGAGGCATTTTTGGATTTAATCAAGGGGAAAAGATCTAGAAAAATATCATAAGGGGATGAATTCAATGCAGGAGATATACTTAGGAATAGATGTAGGTTCTGTAAGTACAAATATAGTTGCTTTGAATGATCAATATGAGGTAATCCATAGTCAATATATTCGAACTAATGGACAACCGTTGGAATCTGTAAAAATTGGCTTAAGAGAATTAAAAAGAAATCTACCTCAAGACATTAATATACAGAGTGTAGGTACTACTGGCAGTGGGCGACAGCTGGTGGGAGTAATGGTGGGGGCAGATGTAGTAAAGAATGAAATCACTGCCCATGCCACAGCAACAGCTCAATTGGTTCCTGACGTAAAAACGATTTTTGAAATTGGAGGACAGGATTCAAAGATTATTATTATTGAAAATCAAATGGTTGTAGACTTTGCTATGAATACCGTATGTGCAGCTGGAACTGGGTCGTTTTTAGATCATCAAGCAGAAAGACTAGGTATTCCCATTGAACAATTTGGGGATATGGCTTTGTCGGTTGACAGAGATGTACGGATCGCAGGACGATGTACAGTATTTGCAGAATCTGATATGATTGCAAAACAGCAGTTTGGTTTCTCTAAAGCAGAGATTATTAAAGGTCTCTCTGAAGCCTTAGTAAGAAATTATATTAACAATTTAGGCAGAGGGAAAAAGCTGGAGCCACCTTTTGTGTTTCAAGGGGGGGTAGCCGCCAATAAGGGAATTAAAATAGCCTTTGAAAAGGAAATTGGGCATGAGGTAATTATTCCTAAACATTTTAACATTATGGGGGCTTTAGGTTCAGCTATTCTAGCTAGGGAATATGTTGAAGAAGCAGGAACCCCCACCAATTTTAGAGGGTTTGAAGCTGCAGATCTTGATTTTGCCCCCTCCACCTTTGAGTGTGGAGGCTGTTCTAATAATTGTGAAGTCATCAAGGTAGAACTAGATAGACAAATTGTAGCCATGTGGGGAGACCGTTGTGGCAAATGGACCAATAACCTATAGAAACAAGCGACTTTTGTCGCTTGTTTCTATAGGTCCTTTACATAGGACTCCAGTTCGTTTAAAAGAGCTATATATTTTTCTTCAGTTTTTTCACTATCCAGTCGTTCTTTGGCATTTTCAAATTCTGCATCTACCCAGTGCTGCAGGTCGTTATTGAAGCTTTTTTCAGCAAAGGTAAAAATGGCAGCATCCTCCTTTTCAATATGACGATATAATAAGTCAGTATAGGCTACAGCATTGACTATGATATCTAGCTTTGCTTCCTCCCCGCCTTCTTCAGCCTTGTGTAATGCTTCCTCAAGATTTTTCACAAAAAGCCTGCCTAAATCATGCTCTGCCAGCATTCCATAAATAGGACCGGTTTTGATGGCTTCACCTAATTCCGTAGACATTTTGTCAAACAAAATGTCCTCTTCCTTTCCATGATGAAATTTATCTGCATAATTTCTAATAAAGTCAATAGCAGCATAATAGCCTTTATAATATACCTCCTTTGTATTAAAGGTTTGTAGACATAACCTTCTTATTACCTTTAACATTCTCAAAATATTTTGGTGTTCATCCATAAGTATCTTTACAGCTTTCATTTTTTATTCCTCCTATTCATAATTCAATGATTTAGCTATAGTATAACCATATAAAAGGCTTTAAGCTGTGATTTATATCAAAACAAACAAAAATCTTTTGAAAAAAATAGAACTGGTCTATAATGATAACTATACAATATTAACTGGTTTGGAGTGAAAAAATGAAGCTAGGTGGATATGCCCATATCAATGGCATCACATTTTTTTGTGATGTTTTAAAAATAAGGGCAATAAAAAGAAAGAAAACAATTGAATATCAAGGAGATTGGATTGTACCTAAAAGATGGTTAAGGAAACTGGAGGGTAAGCTTTTCTTAAATGGACTATTGACTATGTATTATCAATGGAAAATTATTAATACCAAGCATAAGCTTCTTATAGGAGGTTTGTTATTGGTGGCTGTGGTGGAGGAATTGTGCAGCTTTCCTTTAATGGATAAGATATTTATGTTAACAATTGATAAAATTTGGGTCTATAGTATTATGGCAGCAGTACTTTTGTTAAACGTTAGGAGGATTATTCGACTTTTTCAATATCATGGTGCGGAGCATAAGACGATTAATTGCTATATGAAGTACGGATATGTAAATTACTATTTGGTTAAGAAAGCCTCTAGATTCAACAAACGATGCGGTTCTAATCTAGCATTAACTATTATTTTGATTTATGGGTTATTATGGATATTTGGTATAGACTCTTTTTTTGTTTTTCTTTTAGTTTTTTTAGTTTCTATTCAAATTACTAAAAAACTTGCTTCAATAGAGGGTAAATGGGATAAATATATGAATATATTACAATGGATTACAGTATTGGAGCCAAAAGAAGAAGACATTCATTTAGCCATCAATGCCTTCCAACGTCTACAACAAGCCTATGAAATTTACCGCAAGGAAGTATGTACTTAAGTTGCAACTTCCTGTATTTTCTCTACAACAAGTTCATTATTAGAAAGACTGTAGAGGGTAAGAACAGCTATAACTGATGCAGCTCCACCTATAAAGTTTAGGAGTCTATAGCCACCAAGATTATAGAGGAGAGGAGCTATAATAACAAAGATTAAGCTGCATAAAGAATGAGAAAAGGAAATCAGGGTCATAAACAGGGTTCTTTGTTTAGGTTTTATTTCTGAAGCTAAGGTTTGAAAGGCTAAAAAGCCACCGTCTAAACCGACAAGATTTATAAAAATAATCATAATGATTAAAGGAATAGCATTTAAATAGGATAAGGGAAACAAAGTGATGGCTGTAAGGATAAAGCCTATTTTGGCTGTCAATAGTTTGCCTATTTTATCACTTACTAGGGTAGCAGCAGCTACACCAATCATAGTCCCTGAATTTGCTAAAGTGAAAATATAACCTATTTGACTTTGGTTTAAAGTAAAATTTTGGTCTAACCATATAGAGAAAAATCCAAAAAGAGATAAAGGAGCTGCCATCACCATAAAGGAAATTAATATAAACTTTTGGGTTGTTTTATCCTGCAAAAGCTGGATGAGCTCTGGAAGATTTATGTTTTTCCCTCCTGAATTACTAATAACTTTATCAGTTGGTAGCTTCAATAAAAACAACAATGCTATAACTGCAGCAAAAGATACACCTAAATACAGGGTTTGTAAATTAAACCTCTCAACAATATAAGATGCTGAGGCTGGAGCCAGCAAAACTGCAATAGCAAAGGATATTCGAAGGATGCCGGCTGCCCGGCCTCTTTGATGAAAGGGGATAAAATCGCTTATATAGGCGATAATGGTGGCACCTATGGTTAAGGAACCTATGGCGGTAATCATCCTAGAAACAGCGAAAATATAATGATGAGTTGAAACACCGCTCATAAAGGTACCCACAATGTAAAAAACAGTGGCAATAAATAACCCGCGTTTTTTTCCTATCTTATCTGTAAGCATTCCGAAAAAAGGTGAAAAAAGTCCTACAAAGAAAAAACCGAAATTCAAATAAATAACACTACTTTTTTCAATTCCAAAATGGGTAGATAAATAGGGTATAATCGGATTAATGAAATTACTCTCAAAGCTGACTAAAAATTGTAACAATGAGCATACAAAGAAAACAAAAATATATTTCATATCGGTACCTCCTTTCCCATACTTTATCCATTATGGAATATAATGGTGGATATGTAAACACTTTTTTATAACAATCTATAAAAATATATAATAAATTATGGTGGCTAGCCTATTATACCCTTCAATTAAGAAGGGTATGGGCATCATCCCTACCTTGGCTAGTTGAGGGAGGATATAATAATCCTTTATGAAGAATAAGAAAAAAGAATTATCAATGACAAGCAAATGATATATTATAGCATATATACCCTTAGCTTAGGGGGAGGGAGGAAATTTAAAATGGAAATATCAATTTTAATAGCCTTGTTAGCAGGAATGTTGTCATTTTTATCTCCCTGTGTACTACCTCTTGTGCCAGCCTATATAGGCTTTATTAGTGGTAGTTTTTCACAGGAAAAACAAGTCGACAAAAAGTTGGTTATTTTTAGAGGGTTTGTGTTTGTAATAGGCTTTTCTTTAGTTTTTATTATTATGGGAGCAACTGCTAGTTTTATAGGCAGGTTGTTCTTTAGGTATCAAAATATCTTCAATAAGGTCAGTGGCATCTTTATTATGTTTTTCGGGCTATATATGTTAGGGATTGTTAGACCCTCGTTTTTAAGCAGAGAACTAAGGTTTCGTTCACCTAAAAACATTACCAGTAGCTTAGGCTCATTCTTGATGGGGATGGCTTTTGCAGCAGGCTGGAGTCCCTGTGTAGGATCGGTACTAGGAGCTATATTATTGTATGCAGGAACAACTGCCACCGTCTATAGAGGTGTATTGCTTTTAGGTGTATATTCCTTAGGTTTAGGCATACCTTTTTTATTGACAACCTTATTGACCAATGAGTTTAACAAATTTTTAAACCGATATGACAAGGCTGTTCCATATATTTCAAAAATTGGTGGCATCCTTCTGGTATTGTTAGGGCTTCTAATATTTCTTGACAAGATGGTAGTCTTTAGTAGATATTTCTATTTTATTGATTTAGCCTTATAAAACAAATTATTGAGAGGTGATGAAAATGAAAAAAACACTCATAATCTTTTGTATTTTAATACTTCTTATTGGGGGAGGATATAGCATATCTACCTTTATAAGGAGTGGAGAAAATTCCGTAGAAGAAGAGAAGGAGCTAGGAATGGTGGGGAATAAAGAAGAGACAATTGGACTTGACATGGGAAATACCGCACCTAAATTCACTTTAATTAATACAAATAATGAAAAAGAAAGTTTGGAGAATTATAGAGGGAAAAATGTTATATTGAATTTTTTTGCTACAACATGACCTCCCTGTAGGGAAGAAATGTCCCATCTCGATGAGTTTCATCGAACTTATATAGATAAAGATGTGGTGGTGATCGGTATCAGTTTAGGGGAAAAACCAGAGACTGTAAGGACTTTTATGGAAGAACGTGGCTATAACTTTCCTGTTTTATTGGATGAAGAATTAGATGTAGGATTTACTTATCAAGTCAGGTATACCCCTACTACCTATGTTATTAATAAAGAAGGAAAAATTATTGGTAGAGGCATAGGCCCTCTAGATTTTGAAAAACTAAAAGAAATTATACAGTAGAAATGGAGGCTTAAATTTTAAGCCTCCATTTTTATTATCATTGAGGTTTATTTTTATTATCATTGAGGTTTATTTTGATTATTTTTATTCTGTTGTTGCATACCCATAGATTGCTGTAAATACTGGGGTTCTTCGCTATTTACAAAGTCTACTCTAGATTGAAGCATTTGAACGGTATTTTCTAAATTAGTAGATAATTGGTTAAACATTTGTTTTGCCTGTTGATCCTCAGTATCCATAGAAAAGCCTTTTAAATCAGTCTGCAAACTTTTAGCACTATTCAAGGCCTGTTGTAGTTTGTTAATGGTTGTCATAATATACATACCTCCATATTGTTTAAATAATAGATTTTATTGAAATCTACCAAAAGAAAAATTATTTTAAAAATTTTTAGAGAAACAATAAATTTTTCTTATCAACGTATAGTATAAGCACAAAAACAATTTTTTTTCATTGTAAAAATAACCAAAAGAGTTGATAGTACTAGGAACTCTTTTTAGTAATCATATAAATTGTAATTAAGAAATAAACTGTAAAAAAATATTATTCTACTATCACATCTTTTAGAGAAAAACATACTATAGAATAAGAACGGAATTTATTATATGAACTATATAAATAAAAGGAGTGAATAGAATGAGTGAAGTTAATCAAAATGATGTGTTAGGAAATTTGTTTGGTGGGATTTTTAGAGGAAAACATAGCATATTAATTTTTCTGTTGATATTCTTACTATTAAGTGGTCATGGTGGTTTTGGAGGATTTTTTGGTAAATTCGATGAAAATCTAATTCTAGTATTTGTTGTAATCATACTATTATTTGGTGGTTCCTTTAGATTCTAAGATAATAGTCACTAAATACTTAAAAAATAGGTGCTTGTAGAGAGCATCTGTTTTTTGTTTTTGTAAAATATGTAAATATATATAAATATTAGATTCTATTCTATATATTACAATGATTAAAAGCAAATCAACTACAGATAATAGTAATGTAGTTAATACTACAAATATACATTTAAGGAAGGAGGAAGACACAATGGCAACTAACAGCAATAACACTGGAAGAAATCAAATAGTAGTTCCAGAAGCTCGTCAAGCACTAAATAGTATGAAGACAGAAATTGCTAACGAACTAGGATTAACAAACTATGAGGCAACTGACAAAGGTAACTTAACAGCAAGACAAAATGGTTATGTTGGTGGTTATATGGTAAAAAGATTAATCGAGCAAGCTGAAAGAAGTATGAGTGGTAGATAATAAACTTTAAGTTTACTGACAAATAAAAAAACACAAACAAAAGCGAAGGAATTTCTTCGCTTTTGTTTGTGTTAGGTTTTAAAAATATAGTTGTAAAACCATAACCATTAGAGTAAACTAATTATGTAATCTTTTATATAGAATTGCGTATATAATTATAAATTTTTATTAAGGGAATATATTGCAGAGGATGAATAAAGGTTGAAAATCGAAAATAAGCTGCTAAAAAAAATAAATTTCAGTTTAATTATTGTGGTGCTACTAATTTGCATGATAGGTCTTGTTATGATTGCCAGTGCTACCCATAACCTAGGCTACGAAAGATTTATCAAGACCCAAATTGTATCCATAGCAATGGGATTCATAGCAATTATTATTATACTATTTATTGATTATAAAACACTAGCTAGGTTATATATACCAATATATATTTTTTCTAACCTTATGTTAGTAGCTGTTTTAATATTTGGTACTGGTAGTGAACAGTGGGGTGCCGATCGATGGATTCGAATAGGAGGTTTCCAATTTCAACCATCTGATTTTGCAAAAATAGGTATTATTATTTGTCTTGCTAAGATCATTGATGACAATAAAGAATCCATCCATGAATTACCAACATTAGCAAAAATAATTGGATTTTCGGCAATTCCGATGGTATTGGTTGCCCGTCAACCGGATTTAGGTACTACTATGGCTTTTGTTTTTTTTACACTAGGCATGATTTTTACAGCGGGACTAAAGTATAGGCAAATCCTTGTTACAGGTATCATAGGTATTATTAGTATACCTCTTGCATGGATAGGATTTTTACAGGACTATCAAAAGAATAGAATTATGACCTTTTTAAATCCAGATTTAGATCCTATGGGTACCGGTTATCATGCAATTCAATCTAGAATGGCAGTAGGAAATGGGATGTTATTTGGTAAGGGTTTGTTTAGAGGAACCCAAAGTCAATATGGATTTTTACCAGAAAAACATACAGACTTTATTTTTTCTGTTTTGGCAGAGGAATTAGGATTTGTAGGGGCAGGGGTATTAATTCTATTGTATATTATTATGCTTATAAAGTGTATTAATATAGCCAAAGAGGCTAAGGATGATTTAGGAGCATATATTGTAACAGGGGTTGTTTTTATGTTGGGTTTCCATATTTTTGCAAATATAGGAATGACTATAGGGTTGATGCCTGTTACGGGAAAACCTCTGCCTTTTGTTAGCTATGGTGGAACATTTATGCTCTCCAACATGATGGCCTTAGGTCTTGTTTTAAATGTAAATATGAGAAGAGATAAAATTAATTTTTAATGATGGTTTTAAAGTATAAATGGTAAGGAGGTGGTGGAAGTGGATCCTATTCCCGAGGGGAGTAAGAGCTCTTTGTTTGTAACAAAAAAATTAAATAGTAGGGAAGAATCTTCCACCATAAAAGGTGGGCACCTTCCCTAGTTAGGAGAGGTGAAACAATGTATGAAAGAATTAGTGAACTAATCGCAGAAAAAAAGTTTGCTGTCCTAAGAGAAGAATTAAAGGAAATGCGAGCTGTTGACGTGGCAGAAGCTTTTGATGAACTGGACAAAAAAAATACGATTATCCTCTTTCGTCTATTGAGTAAAGATGATGCAGCAGGTATTTTTTCCTATTTATCTACTCAGCAAAGGAAAAATATTGTTAACGCTATACATGAAACCCAGCTAAATGAAATCATAGATGAACTATACTTTGATGATATGATTGACTTTTTAGAGGAAATGCCAGCTAATTTTGTTAAACGGGTATTAGCTTCTTCCACAGAAGAGGAACGGAAACTGATTAATCAGTTCTTAAAGTATCCCGATACCTCTGCCGGCAGTCTTATGACTATTGAGTATGTGGATTTAAAAAAGGAAATGACAGTAAAGGAAGCCCTAGAGCATATTAAGAAAACTGGGGTAGACAAAGAAACCATCTATACCTGTTATGTTCTCGATGATAAGAGGAAGCTGGAAGGAATTGTTTCTTTAAGAAAGTTGGTATTATTTGACGCTGACCTACTGATTGCTGAAGTCATGAATGATGATTATATTGCTGCCAACACCTTAGATGATCAAGAGGAAATTGCTAGCCTCTTTAAAAAGTACGATTTATTAACTTTACCTATCGTAGATAAAGAAGGAAGGTTAGTAGGAATTATAACTATTGATGATATTATAGATGTTATTGACCAAGAAACCACCGAAGACTTTCAAAAGATGGCGGCTATGGAGCCCAGTGAAGAAGAATATCTTCATTCTAGAGCTTTTTCTTTAGCTAGACGAAGAATCCCATGGCTTTTACTATTGATGGTTTCTGCTACCTTTACAGAAGGGATTATAGGTCGTTTTGAAGATGTATTGCAAGCTGTTGCTATTCTAGCTGCTTCCATACCCATGTTGATGGATACAGCCGGCAATGCTGGTTCTCAGTCCTCTACCCTCATTATTAGAGGAATGGCCTTAGGGGAGATAGAGCTTAACGATTATTTGAGGGTGTTTTGGAGTGAGTTAAAGGTAAGTATTATTGTTGGCATTACTTTAGGGTTTTTAAACTTTGTTAGAATGATGATTTTTTCGCCAGCGGATTTGAGTGTGGGAATTACCGTATCAGCAACACTGGTATTGACGATTATGATGGCAAAGGTTGTTGGAGGAATTCTACCCATTGCAGCTAAAAAAATGAAGCTGGACCCGGCTATTATGGCTGGACCTATGATTACCACAATTGTAGATGCTTTAGCGTTGATGGTATACTTTACTATCGCTACTACGATATTAGGCCTATAAAGCATCCCTATATAACAAAAAAAAGAAGACGACTTCTCTACGGTGTCATAGGGACATTTTCTAAACCGTAGTGAAGTGGGGGCAGTATGTATGGGCAGACAGTGAGTATTCGCTGTCTGCCCATATTCTTTATAGCAGCTATCTGATAAATTTAATTTTCTAAAACTCCATCTTTCAACGTTAGTATCCGATTACCTACTTTAGCAACATTACTATCATGGGTAATTTGAATTATAGTATTTCCTTTATTATTCAGTTCCTTGAATAATGCTAGAATGTCCTTTCCAGTTTTAGAATCCAAGGCACCTGTGGGCTCATCAGCCAGTAATATAGCTGGATTGGTTATTAAAGCTCTAGCTATGGCAACTCGTTGTTGTTGCCCACCGGAAAGCTCATTGGGTTTGTGGTGACTTCTATCTTCTAGTCCTACCATTTCCAGAATTTCTTTCGCCTTGTCTTTTGCCAAGTACCTTTCAGCACCTCGAATAAGCAATGGCATCATTACATTTTGCAAAACTGAATACTTGGGAATCAAATGATACTTTTGAAATATAAAGCCTATTTTCTCGTTTCTTATGGTAGCAAGAACATCTGCATCACTGTTTTCTACAGAAATACCATCAATCACATATTTGCCTGTATCTAAAGTGTCCATACACCCAATGATATTCATAAGGGTGGATTTTCCGCTACCTGACGCACCAAGAATCGAAACATATTCACCTTTTTTAACCTGCATAGTTACATCTTTTAGCACATGAAGCGAGGACCTGCCCATATAATAAGATTTGTTTACATTTTCTAACAAAATCATACTCTTACCAAACCATTATGCTTTCAACAACACCACTGGTTTCATTGATAATAATCTGAACTAAGCTTCCTACTTTAATACTGTCCAGTGTAGTTTCTCTGCCTAATACATTGACTATATTGGCTCCGGCAGGAATTATAAATTCTTTTATCTCACCTGTAAACTCAATTGGGAGCTTTTCAATTTCGCCACCACCCGCGGCGTTTCCATCAGCTTCATCACCTGAATCATCCGGCATTGGAATCATTATTACTATGTCTCCGTCAGCATCGCCTCCAAAGCCTCCTTCAACAGGTATTTGGTTGCCGTTTTCGTCAATCATCATAGTTTGATTGTCACCACTATCATTCTCCAAAATAAGTTTACCTATGCTTAACGTGATTTCATTACCTAATTTTCCTGATATCTGCCCCATGTAAGTTTTAATTGAAGCTGTTTCTTGTTTTTCAGATTGAGATAAATCCGGTGTTGAATTTAAATCCTTTACGTTGTTTGTTTCTCCTGTACAAGCTACTAAGCTTAATGCCAGTGTTCCAGCTACTAATAATAAAATCACCTTTTTCATTGTTTTAAATCCTCCTTTAAATATATTGATTTATTCTTCAGCCAACGCCTTTACAGGCATCAGCATGGAAGCTTTGTAAGCTGGGTAAAACCCAAAAACAGTGCTTGTTGCTACTGCAAATAATAAGGCAATTATTTTACCCTCTAATGTGGGATAAACAGGAATATCAGTGTAATTCATAAAACCTATGGCAAAAAAACTTAGAGCAACCCCAATAATTCCCGAAAATACACCAATACAGAACGCCTCTATCAAAAACTGAAAAAGAATATCTTTTTCTTTAGTACCTAATGCCTTTAAAATTCCAATTTCTTTTGTTCGCTCTTTCACTGTAACAAACATGACATTCATAATTCCAATACCACCTACTATAAAAACAATCACAGCAACAGAAACAAGTAAAAGTTTCATGGTTGTAGCAGAAGCTGTTGCAGCTTCAATTCTTGTTCCAGCATCAGAAACCATGTAAGCACTTGCATCATTCATGTAATAATTCAATGTGCTTTTAATCTCGGTCTTTGCCCGTTCTATATTCTCTATACCAAGAGCTTTTCCTACAGCCTGAGTTGTTGAATATTTATCAAGAATATTATCTTTCATCATAGTGCTATAAGGAATGAAGATGCTACTGTCGGTATCTACACCTTGTAGGCCATCTTCACTGCGCTTCAAAAGTCCTACGATTTTATAACGAAAATCACCAATCTTGATATAATTACCCACAGCATCATCGGGCCCAAATAGTTTTTCTGCGATTCTACTTCCGATTACAGCCACTCGCTCGCTATCTTCAAAATCGTACTCACTGAAATCTGCTCCTTGTTCAATAAATATATTTGAAATTTCAACATATCCTTGTGTAACCCCAACCAGGTTAGTAGATTGTTTAGAGTTCTTATACACCACTTCTTTGTATGTGCTAGATCTTAGATACAAACCTTGCAAAGTATTACTTTCCTCCATAATTTTATCTGCTAAATCTGGTGTGAGTTTTTCTATGGTACTAATATCTCTTTTGGCTCCTACTGCATTATAGTCCAAATTAACATATACAGTATCAGCAGAAAGGTTTGAAAATTGCTTTGCTGCTTCCATTTCACCTCCCTTTCCAATTGCAATAACAAGGATAATTGTAATTGTACCAACGATAATACCTAGCGTAGTAAGTAACAAACGAAATTTGTTTTCTATCATGTTAATATAAACAATATGAAAAATCTCACTCAATCTCATAGGCTACTCCTGTACTACGGCAATATCATCTTCTGATAATCCATCTAAAACTTCACTGATTCTTCCATCCGAAAAGCCAGTAGCTACTTTAGTTTTTACCAGTTCGCCGCTTTCTTTTTTTACATTAACATATTGCTCTCCATTTTCAAGCAAAATAGCTTTATTAGAAATAGTTAAAATATCTTGTTTCTCTTTCAAAATAATCGTAGCAAATGCTCTCATTCCCGGAAGTAACATCTGCTCTTCTGGATCAATAGCTATTGTAACAGGGTAATCCCCATTGTCATTTGCAACAAGTAGTCTTTCTACAACAGTACCTGAAAATTTCTGTTCTGCAAAAGCATCTACAAAAACATTTACTTTTTGACCTATGGAAATGCTACCAATATCTACTGAACTTACAGGAACAGTCATTGTGATTTCACTTAATTCTCCGATTACACATAGTGGCCTACCATCTACAACAACATCTCCAGTTTTGTAATTCAGTGCAGTTACAATTCCATCCATCTGTGCATATAGTGTTGGATTTTTATCTAAATCAAATAGTTTGTTTAATTTTTCTTGAACATATACTACATTTCGATTTGCTTTAGAAATATTTTCGTTAATTGCCTTTAATTCTTCATTTACCTTATAATCAGCAAAAGCGCTATTCTTACCTTGGTTTTCTAATGCTTGCTCATATTGTTTTTCTGTTTTTTGAATTTCCTCCAATTTTGAAGAAAATGCAGTATATTCTTTTTCTAATGCATCTTCAGTTGAACTTTTCTTATTTCTTAGCTTTTCCAGTTCTTCAACAATAGGATTTTCTGAAAGCTTATCGATTTCCTGTTGCAAAGCTGTATTTTTATTTTGCAACTTAGTTATTTCAAGGCGAATTGCGTTCATCTCCTCGGACCCATCCGATAGATTATTTAAATTACTTTGAGCTTTTCTAATTTGATTTTCTTTTCTTGAAATTTGTTTTTGTAAATTAACAATTTCTTTGCTATAGGAGAGGTCTTCAATTTCTGCTATTTTTTTCTTGATCTCATCATTTAGTCTCTCAATTTCTTTTGAAAGCTCTGCTTTCTTTGTTTCCTCTTCTGTTTCATCTAATACTCTCTTCAGTTCAGAAATATCTTGATGTTTTTTTTTGATTTCTACTTCTAGCTGTTGTATTATAGTGTGATTGCTATTTGCTAAAGATAGTTTTTGACTTAACTGAGTATTTAATTTTTGAATTTCATACTGAATATTAGCAATTTCTTCATTGAGTTCTTTTCTTTTAGCAGAACCCGTATCTACTTTCAAAAGCTTTTCGTTTAGATCCCCAATCTTAATAATGTTTTTATTGATTTTATCTTTTAAATCTGCTATCCTGATTTCAATATACTTCACTTGTGGTGTTAACTCAAAATTCTGTTTCTCTAATTTTGTAATTTCTGATTCATAATCTTTGATAGACTTTTGAATTCTGTTTTTCTCACTAGCTAATTGTTCTAGTCTTCCATCAAATTCTTGTTTGATTCCATTCACGCCATCTTGCTTATTCTTATGGTTTTGACTTAGCATTACATCTTTTGTACTTGATGCTTGCAAAAGAGTAGCTTTTGCATCTGAAAGTTCATCCTTAGCCATCTTGATGAGCTCACTTAAATTATCAGCTGAAATGGTGGCTAACTTATCACCTTTTTTTACCTCGCTACCTACTTTTACAAATATTTCATCAACCACAGTATTTTCCTCAAAGCTGTGTATATTAGGCAAGGTGTTAATTTGACCACTTGATTCAACACCCACAGTGATACTACCTTTTTTAGCAGGATATTCCCGCTCACGAACTACATTGCTCTTATCTTTCGGAGTAAGTAACAGTGGCAAGCTGATTGCAACTACAAGTAATATTGCAGATGTGCTTATAATAATTTTTTTCTGTTTTAAAAATTTCGTTTTCACAGTAACACTCCCTATACTTTGTTATCTATTACAAAACAAATTATATATATGTGACCTTTAACGAACCTTTAATGCAAAATAAAATTTGTTTGTCTATACTCACCAACTTTATGTCCCACTCAATTGTGAGCTTACTTAGAATTTCAAGTGCTCAAAAAATAAAAAGCCTTCGGTTAACGAAAGCTTTTTTCTAACATGTAAATTACACACAATTAAATTTTACAGTAAACATTGTATTTTCATTTTGAATGCTTGAAACGGATATTTCACCATTCATACTTTTTACTAGAGATTTTGCTATGGACAGACCCAAACCGTAACTACCATTATGTTTTCTTGAGGAATCGACTCTATAAAACCTATCAAAAATTCGCTCTATATGCTCTTCTGCAATGCCATCCCCTGTATTAGAAACAGAAAATACAGCTTGATTTTTTCTAATCCAAAGGAGTACATCAATGCTACCCCCAGCATTTGTATACTTAACAGCGTTATCTAGCAATATTTTAACAATCTGTTCCATCTTATCTTCATCACCGTTTACAATAACATCAGAATCAATGTGCCGGTTAAATTTAATACCTTTTTCAAAGATAACAGTTTCTATAGAAAGGATAGAATTCTCGATTGTTTCACTAAAATTAATAGGAGACAATTCCATAGGAGCCTCTGTATTATCGGTTTTTGCCAAATAGAGTAAATCATTTACAAGCTTACTCATACGCTCTATCTCATAGTATATATATCCTAACCATTTTTGCTGACTTTCCACAGTTTCTTTTGGATTTGAGGTCACGGCATCAAGATTTGCACCAATGGACGCCAGTGGCGTTTTTAGCTCGTGGGATGCATCTTGAATAAATTGCTGCTGTTTTATATAGGATTTTTCAATAGGAATAACCGAACGTTTTGCAAAATATATACTTATACCTAAAATACCAAACAAGGTTACTACTCCAATCGTAATAAAAGTGATAAGCAATTGCATTAGCGTCTGTTGTGATTCTGTAATATCTAAAAAAGTTATTTGATAAAGTTGCTCTACTACCGGAAGATTTTTCAAACTGTCATCGGTAATATTTACCTTGGCAAATGCTTGGGAAAATGAATATTGAAATTGTTTGTCATCTAATAAAATTTTCCCTGTTTTGCTATTCTCTTTGGTTGCTAGGTTAACAGCCTCTAATATAAACTCCTTAGATATTATTCCAAACGAACTATCGAAAACGTAGTCGCCTTGTTCATTGATAATAACACCAAAAGCCTGTATATATTCACCTGACGGAAGTTGTACATTAACCATAACACTATGTTCAAATATTTCCATGTAGTGTTTAGTTGTTGATGAAATATTTTCTATTTTTAATTTATTTTGGTTTTGAATATTGTTAAATGTAATCATATAGATTGCAGCAAAAGAAGCTATCATAACAAATGAAATCATCATCATATTAAGGAATACGAATTTTCGTTTTAGTTTTTTAAACATTAGTTGTGTCCTCAGGTTTTAACAGAGAGTAACCTAATCCTCGGATTGTTTTTATTGTGGTTTCGGCAGATAATGCTTTAAGTTTTTTTCTTAAGAAAGAAACATATACCTCAACATGACTGTCCTCAGCTTCACTGTCAAATCCCCAAAGCTTTTCAATGATTGTATTTTTAGAAATTACATTGCCTTTTGCTTGAATAAGAAGATCTAAAAGTTGACTTTCTTTTAGAGTTAAGTTAAAAGATTTTTTGCCGCAATATAAATTTAGTGAGTAAGGATTTAGCTCAATATCACCATAAGTCCTTGTGTTTTCAATTGCTATATCACCTTTTCGTCTCCCTAAAGCACGCAAGCGTGCAAGAAGCTCTTCTGTTTTAAATGGCTTTGCAAGGTAATCATCTGCACCTAAATCAAGTCCTTTTACTTTATCTTCAGTTTCTCCCTTTGCTGTTAAAAGTAATACAGGAATTGCAATTTTTTCTTTTCTTAACGATTTTAATATGTCCAAACCATTTAATTTAGGAAGCATGATATCTAGAATGATTATGTCATAAATTCCTGACAAACCACAATCTAATCCATATTCTCCATCATAAGCCAAATCTACTGTATAATTATTTTTTTCTAAGACCTGTGCAACCGCTTGTGCCATATATTCTTCATCCTCAACCAATAAAATTCTCATCTATTTCACCTGCCTTGTTCTAAATAGCTTTAGTATAATTTAAAAACCTTTAATCAACCTTAAATCATAGGCAATATCCACGTCCTTGATCCTGTTTTCCTCCCTCAGCTTCTGTACCCAATGCTCTGTAATGTCTTACTTTTTAGCTGCTTCTCGAATAGTCATGTGCTCTATTTTGTGGCATCCTTTTAGAAAATACATATATTATATTCGTTTTGACAAATTAAAGCAAACATTTTAATCGAAACACTCCATAAGCCAATAAATAGGCTTATGGAGTGTTTACTCGTATTCAGTTTACTTTTCTTAAATTGTCCCTATGACACCATGAACTTACAGATCGTCTTCTTTTTTTTGGATAATTTAGTATGTTTCAGATAAAAATAATAGTATTCTATTAAAATCAACAAAGGAGGTATAACATGAAAAGGAAAGTAGCAATTCCTTTATTAACAATAATATGTGTTTTATTGCTAGCTATTCTTATGTTTGAAAGTATCTATGCCCAAAATCTTGCTTGGGGTTCAAGTGGAGCTGAGGTTACAGATCTACAAAATCGTTTAAGTCGATGGGGCTATTATGATGGGGCCATCAGTGGCACCTTTGGGCCCCAAACCTATGAAGCAGTTCGATTTTTTCAGCGGAGGAATGGCCTAACGGTAGATGGTGTTGTAGGACCTCAAACGAGGGCAGCCCTTGGTATGCCTACTAAGGCAGCAGCGCCTACTACCCCCGTCAGTAGAGGAGTATCAAGAAGTGATGATGTAGAATTGTTAGCAAGAACTATTCATGCAGAATCTAAAGGTGAGCCCTATGAAGGCCAGGTGGCAGTAGGGGCAGTTATTCTTAATCGCGTCAGAAGTTCTAATTTTCCAAATACTATAGCAGGGGTAGTATATCAACCCTGTGCCTTTGAGCCTGTTAAGCGGGGAACTATCAATCAAGCACCTAATGATTCTGCCTATAAGGCAGCAAGGGATGCCTTAAATGGTTGGGATCCCACAGGAGGAGCACTTTATTTCTGGAATCCCGCCACAGCCACCAGTAAATGGATTTGGACACGAACCATTACCCTAAGAATTGGAAGGCATGTATTTGGTATTTAGAGAGGAGTGATAGAATGAGAAGATATTTACTACCCAGTATACTAGCAGTGGCTCTGGTGGCAACTGGAATTTGGGGATATTATCAATTTAATGAAAGAAATGATTATCATACATATTTAGATTTACAATTTCAAAGGCAGTTTTATGATTTGATAGGGCATGTTGAAAATGCTCAAGTGGATTTGGCTAAGGCTATGGTATCGGGTTCTACAAAGGATATTACAAAGTATTTAAACGATACAGTTTTTCAAGCCTATATGGCACAGGATAAGCTTACCCAATTACCCCTAAACCATCCAGCTATTCGAAAAATAGAAAGATTTTTAAACCAATTAGGAGATTATTCTACTGCTATGGTAAACAAAAGCTTAGAAGGTATACTTCTAGATGAGGAAGAACTCAATACTTTGACAGAGCTCCATAGCTATATCAATTTATTATCGCAGGATTTGATAGAGCTACAACAGGATGTTGCATCAGGCGGTATCAACTTTGGGGATTTAAGACGGGAAGGAAATAGGGATTTAGGACGATTGAATGATAGAATGGAAAAGTTTAATTTAATTACCTTTGAAGAGAGGGTACAGGATTATCCTGAGCTTATTTATGATGGTCCCTTTTCAGATCATTTAAAAAATATAAAACCAAAATTAAAAGGCAAAGAAATAACTGAAGCCCAAGCAATAGAAGTTGTACAAAACACCTTCAAAGAAGAAAATGTAAGGGATATAGAGGTAGTGGGCAAGATAGAAAACACACCTATTTCTGGTTACTATTTAAGGGGAACTAGAAATGGCGATAATGGTCAAGAGATTTCTGTAGCAGTAAGCCAAATCGGTGGAAAAATCATATGGTATCTTAACCCTAGGACTATAGGAGAAAGTAGATTAGGTAGAAAAGAAGCAATGGAAAAGGCCCAGAAGTTTTTAGAGGATAAAGGCTATAAAGATATGATACCTACCTATACATCAAACTATGAAGGCATGAGCATCATTAATTTTGCCTATGAGCAGGAGGATGTCATTGTCTATACAGATTTAATTAAGGTTAAGGTAGCTTTAGATAATGGAGAAATTATAGGATTAGAAACAGAAGGGTTTTTGATTAATAACCATGAAAGGGATATTGAAGAACCCCAAGTATCAGAGGAGGCAGCTAGGGAACGATTAAATAGTGGTATTGAAATAGAAAACACCAGGCTGGCTATGATACCTACTCCTGGAAAAAAGGAAGTACTGTGCTATGAATTTAAAGTAAGGTTTGGTGAGGATCGCTATTTAATCTATATTGATGCCAATGAAGGAGAACAAAGAAAGGTATTGTTATTGGTTGAGCAAGAGGATGGAACTTTAACCATGTAAGAATTTTAAGTAAATTCACACTTGAAGATAAAGTTAGATTCATGTAGAATAAATTTGATTCAAGATATAATTGTATAAAGGGGGACAAAAAATGTATTTTGTGACTTATTTAGAAAACAACGTAGAGAAAGTAGGCTTATTATTAGACAATAAAACAAAAGTGTTGGATTTAGCTAGGGCTCTCGGAAAAAATCACCTTAACAATATGCTAGAGCTCATTACCCATTGCAATAAAGAAATGATAGACAAAATAAAAGGTCTCACACAAGATAAGATGCTTTATGAAAAAGCAGTGGATGTTAAGGATATTAAATTGTATTCCCCCATTCCTCAACCTAGAAGAAATGTAATATGTCTTGGTTTGAATTATAAAGACCATGCAGAGGAATTAAAAAATAGCTTAGGAAAGCAAGTACAAACCCTTAAAGCTCCAGTATATTTTGGGAAAATGGCTTGTGATATCATCGGAGATGGAGATGCAATAGATAATCACCCAAATATAACTGAAGCTATAGATTATGAAGTAGAGCTAGCTGTTATTATAGGAAAGGAAGGTAAAAACATTTCTCTAGAAGAAGCAGAGGATTACATATTTGGATACTCTATATTAAATGACTTATCTGCAAGAGATCTTCAGACTAAGCATACCCAATGGATTAAGGGGAAAAGCTTAGATACCTTTACAGCCATGGGACCCTGTATTGTCCATAAAAGTGAATTACCCTTCCCAATTGAATTAAATTTGACCTGTAGAGTAAATGACGAGGTAAGGCAAAGTTCTAACACAAGAAATTTAATCTTTGATATTCCTTATATTATCAGTGACTTATCAAAGGGCATGACACTTAAGCCAGGAGATATTATTGCTACTGGTACACCAGCCGGTGTAGGCATGGGCTTTAGCCCTCCAAAATATTTAAAATCTGGTGATGTGATTACCTGTAGTATAGAAAAAATAGGAGAACTAATCAACAAATTAAAATAATTGTAAGAATGTTCGTCATCCCCTTAAGCCTTCTTAAGGGGATTTCATTTATTAAAGTGAAAGGTTAACTTCAATAATAAAATAATGGAATTAAGCCATAACTTATTTAAAGTAAAAGGTTAACTTTAAGTTGCAAATATTTAGCTTTGGAATAAATATATAATAAAGGGAATGTAGGGGAGGGAGGTTTATGGGTTTTATGGATAAATTATCTGATGCTCTTTCTCAATCAGTAGAGGAGATAGGAAAGAAATCATCAGAAATCATTGAGGTAAATAAATTAAGTATGAATATCGGTAAAAAAGAAAGGGAAATGGAAAAGCTATTTTTAGAGCTAGGAGAATATGTATATAGAAATTTACAGGAATATAACTATATATCTAGGGACAATGCAGAAATTTATATGCATAAAATAGCTTATTTGGAAAAGGAGATTGATACTTTAGAAAAATTAGCATTAAATATTAAGAAAATTCGATATTGCCCTAGGTGCAAAGAGGAATTTGATGGAGAAGAGGTTTCCTATTGTCCTATATGTGGAAAGTATATTCGAGAGTGAGGTGATGTATTTCACAAAAATGTGTGAGGTGTGTCACATACTGATTTTCTCTCCTATAGTAAAATAAAATCAAGAAAATCATAAAGGAGAGGATACCTATGGCAATAAGAAAAATTATTGAAATAAATGAAGAAAAATGTGATGGATGCGGACTATGTGTACCTAATTGTGCTGAAGGAGCTATTCAGATCATTGATGGAAAAGCTAAGCTAGTTAGTGATATTTACTGTGATGGTTTAGGAGCCTGTTTAGGTCATTGTCCTCAGGATGCGTTAAAAATTATAGAAAGAGAAGCACCAGACTTCGATGAGGAAGCTGTGGAAGAGCTTTTAAAAAGTCAAAATAAAGCCTTTACACCAGCTAAAGCTAGTACCCATCAAGATCAAGAGCATGATTGTGGTTGTTCCGGCAAGAAAACAGAAGCACCCAATCCTCCTTTAAGTGGGGGTGTTCATCAGCATCATGGTGGAGGATGTCCAGGAAGCAGAATGATGAAGTTTAATGAAGAAAATACAGGAAATGAAAGTGTTGTAAGTAGTGGAGATGTAGAAATAAAAATTAAACCTCAGTTAAGACAATGGCCAGTACAACTGAAGCTTATTCCAGTAAATGCCCCTTACTTCCAAGATGCAGATTTATTAGTAACTGCTGATTGTGTACCCTTCGCTTATCCAAACTATCATTTAGATATTTTAAAAGGAAAAGCAGTTGTGGTAGGTTGTCCTAAGCTAGATGACATAGCTTTTTATACAGATAAGCTAACACAAATCATCGCCACCAACAATTTGAAATCTGTTACTGTAGCCTTCATGGAGGTACCCTGCTGTCAAGGAATAGTTAGAGCAGTGGATATGGCAGTGGCTAAAGCTAACAAAGCTATTGAAGTAAAAAAAGTAAAAATAAGCCTACAAGGCGAAAAACTATAAACTAAAATCCTACATTTTGTGTAGGATTTTTTATGATTTTATAAAAAATAGATATGAGAAATTCATAAAAAACATTTTGATATTAATGATATAATAGATACTATAACAACAAACAAATATTAGTGAAGGGTGAGATCATGGGCCTTAGAAAAAAAATCACCATAAGTATATGTATTATTGTTTTGATTTCTTTATTTACCCTATGTATGTCCATCTATAGAAAATCTGCAGAAATTCTTAATGAAGAAACCAATAATTTTACTGAAATTCAGATTCTTAGAGCTCAAGAAAAGATAGATCTTTTGGTAGATAGAATAAAAATGGAGAGTAAGCTTTTAGCTAGAGATAAATATGTGATAGATTTTTTGAATAATAAGATTACTACAGAAGATTTAAACTTGATTTTAACCTACCAAATGATCAGTAAAAATCAAAAGGATAATTATTACAAAGATTTATTTATAGTAGATTTAGAAGGAGTCATTATCGCATCTACTATGGGTGATGCTATGTATGTAGATTTATCTGAGAGAGAATACATACAAAAATCTTTTTTGACCCATGAAACCCAAACAAGCGATATATTAATTGCTTTAACAGATGGTAAAAACATAGTAAATACAGTAACTCCCATATACAATGAAAACCAAGAGATCATGGGCTTAGCCGGGATAGCCCTAAGGGCTGAGAATTTTGTGAATTTTATCAAAGATTATAATGTAGGACAAACTGGATATTTTGTTATAATTGATTCTAATGGGTACATACTTTCCCATAGGGATACTTCGTTAATTGGGCATATCTATTCACAGGAGATTTCAGGATTAGAAAATATCCATACAACGGATGACGGCTTACAAAAGACATATGATGATGTATATCTCTACACCTACAAAAAAATGAAGAGCAATAATTGGATATTGCTTACACTTATGCCTAAAGAAGAGTTGAATATTAAATCTGTTGGTTTGTTAAAATATGTTTTTATATATGGATTCATTATATCCATCAGTGCAATATTTTTCAGTATTTTCCTATCAAAACAAATATCTAGACCTATTATTCATATTACAAATTATATAGATAAAGCAAAAAATAACAATCAAATGCTAGATGATGCAATTTATCACACAAGAATCGATCTAGAAAATGATAAATTTGATTTTTCATTAGATAACCCAAGTTTTCATCAGGTGGAGTCGTTTTTGGAAAGTGTAAGAAAAAAAATGGATAAAAACTTTAATCTATTTGAGGAGGATGCAAAATCTTTGATTAAAAAATCTAAGGATTTAAGTAGCTCCTTAGAGATGAAATCTTATCTAACAGTAAAGTTTTTATCTACCTTATCCCATGATATAAGAACATCTCTTACCCTTATAAAAGGATATGCAAAAGGATTAATATCTAATTTTGAATTAGATGAAGATACTAAAAATAGATTTGCTCAGGAAATATATGATAGTGCTGAAAATCTTCAAAATATAGTTAATGATGTGCTAGACTCCACATATGAGGCCCATTGTACAAATGAGAGCAAGAAGGAATATGTAAAAAGCTATGGGTTTTGCGAGTATTTATTTCATTTTTCTAAAGAATATATTGAAAACTTTGATAGAATATTTATAGGTAATTTTGACTGTGGAACTGAGCTATTATATATAGATAGAATCAAAATTATAAGAGTTTGGCAAAATATCTTGAGCAATGCAGTAAAATACACAGAAAAATTCACCAACATTTATGTCACTATTTGTAAAGAAGATGATAGAATGTTATTTAAAATAAAGGATGAAGGTATGGGCATACGTGAAAATGATAAAGAATATATATGTGAAATGTTTTACAAATCCAATCTTTCGGATAAAAATAGCTATGGCTTAGGGCTGTTTATATCAAAATCTATTTTAAATACCCATCATTCAGATATTTATTTTGAATCTGAATTAGGTAAAGGCAGTACATTTTGGTTCTATTTAGATCTAAAACCTGAAAATGAGGAGAATAATTGATTTGTTGGAGGGAAATAAAATGGACTTTCAAGGGAAGATATTGGTAGTAGATGATGACAAACGTTTAGTAAAAATGATTGAGGAATATTTAAATCTTTATAGATTTAAAGCAGTTAAAGCCTACAATGGCAAAGATGCTTTGGCATTTTGTGATGAAACTATTGACTTAATAATACTAGACATAAACATGAATCATCTTGATGGCATAGAAGTTTGCGAAAGATTAAGACAAAACTTTGATGTACCAATAATTTTTTTAAGTGCAAATACAGCCTCCTATGACAAGATTCGTGCCTTTGGGGTTGGAGGAGATGACTATGTCATAAAACCTTTTGATCCAATGGAATTAATCGCCAGAATTAAAGCCCACATAGCAAGAGCAAGAAGATATAACCCTTCAAAGCAGGAGAATAAAGTTATAGCGTTTGGAGATATAAAAATATATAAGGATGCCCATAAGATTTTAAAACAAGATAAGGAGATTAAGCTTTCTAAAACGGAATTTAAGTTGTTATTGTATTTGATAGAAAATCCATTTGTTGTACTTTCTAGGAAAGAAATTTTGCAAAATGTATGGAACAGTCAATTATACGATGAAGCAATTGTAAATACATATATTATGAGAATCAGACAGAAACTAGAAGAAAATAATGTAGAGGAGCAGTATATAAAATCAGTCAGAGGCATAGGGTATATGTGTGAAGTAGAGTTTGAAAAAAACATAGGATAATTTTTAACAGTAAATATTTTCACAAAAAAGACAGCACCAACAATTTATTGGCTTTAAAAAAGTCATCCTTTGCATCTTCAAAAGGAAGACTTTTTTACTTTTTTTGTTATAATAATATTATTAAGTAAAAATTTACAACATAAGGGGGTTTTAGGGGATGAGTAAAATTACATTTAATTATTCAAAGGCATTAGGTTACATAGGAAATCATGAAATAAAGGCACTTGAGCCTACTATAGATATAGCTCATAAAATGTTGCATGACAAAACGGGGTTAGGAAATGATTTTTTGGGTTGGGTAGATTTACCAGCTTTCTATGATAAGAAGGAACTGGAAAAAATTAAGGAAACAGCTGAAAAAATACAAAATCAATCGGATGTACTAATAGTTGTAGGTATTGGAGGATCTTATTTAGGGGCAAGGGCTGCTATTGAAATGTTGAGCCATAGCTTTTATAATCTGTTACCAAAGAATAAAAGAAAAACACCGGAAATCTATTTTGCAGGACACAATATGAGTGCAAGATATATAAAGGATTTATTAGAAATAATAGAGGGTAAGGATATCTCTTTAAATGTTATTTCAAAATCCGGCACCACTACAGAGCCTGCTATTGCTTTCCGTATTTTAAAGGCATATATGGAGAACAAATACGGTAAAGAGGGAGTAAAGGATAGGATTTATGCCACCACTGATAAAGAGCAGGGAGCATTAAAAACAATGTCTGAAGAGGAAGGGTATGAAACCTTTGTTATTCCTGATGATGTTGGGGGAAGATACTCTGTATTGACAGCGGTTGGTTTTCTCCCCATTGCAGTGGCAGGCATTGATATTGGACAAGTCATGGAGGGAGCTTATGAAGCCTATAAAGATTTGAACAATTCAACACTTGAAAAAAATCATTGTTATCAATATGCTGTAGTAAGAAATATTTTATATAATAAGGGAAAAACTGTAGAAGTATTAGTAAATTATGAACCATCCCTGTACTATATGGGTGAGTGGTGGAAACAATTGTTTGGAGAGAGTGAAGGGAAGGATCACAAGGGTATTTTCCCGGCTTCTGTAAATTTTTCTACTGATTTACATTCTATGGGACAATATATTCAGGATGGTAGAAGAAATATTTTTGAGACAGTTCTACATATAGAAAGCTTGCAGGAGGAAGTCCTTATACCTCAGCAGGAGAAGGATTTAGATGGGTTAAATTATTTGACGGAAAAAACTGTAGACGATATTAACAAAGGCATTTTTGAAGCTACCCTCCTAGCCCATGATGATGGAGGTGTTCCAAACTTAATTATTAATATTCCTGAAATAAGCTGCTATTTTTATGGATACTTGGTTTATTTTTTTGAGAAAGCCTGTGGCATCAGTGGTTATCTGTTGGGTGTTAATCCATTTGATCAACCTGGAGTAGAAGCTTATAAAAACAACATGTTTACCCTTTTAGGAAAGAGGGGATATGAGAAGCAACGGGAAGAGATGCTTAAGAGGTTGAATAAATTATAAATAGGAGGGTGTTTAAAACCGTGAAATATGATAGTGACTTAGCGATAGGTGTTTTTGACTCTGGTGTAGGGGGAATTAGTGTGCTGGCAGAGCTAATTCATCGTTTACCAAAGGAAAAATACATCTATTATGGAGATTCAAAGAATGCTCCCTACGGAATGAGAACAACGGAGGAAGTAAAGGCGTTATCCTTAAATGTAGTGGAGGAATTGCTGAAAATTGGCATTAAAGGGTTGGTGGTGGCCTGTAACACTGCAACAAGTGGAGTTATTGAGGACTTAAGAAAAGCAATAGATATTCCTATTGTTGGGATGGAACCAGCTCTAAAACCTGCAGTAGAGCTAAATAAAGCAGGTAAAATTATTGTTATGGCAACGCCAGTCACTTTAAGGGAAAAGAAATTTAATAATTTAATTCAATGCTTTGACAATAGGAACAAAATAATTAAACTACCCTGCCCAGGTTTAGTAGAAATTATCGAGAAAAATGGGGGTAGGGGAGAAGAAATAAGACAATACCTCCATAACCTATTTAAGGAAATTAATATAGAGGAAATTGATTCTATTGTTTTAGGATGTACCCATTACATCTTTATTAAAGAAGAACTTAACATAATGACAGGAAATCGAGTGCAATTAATTGATGGCAATAGAGGCACTGCCAATCAACTTAAACGATTATTAACAGAGGAGAATCTCCTCCATATGGAAAAAAATCAAGGATACACAGAGATAACTATGATAAATTCCTTAAACACAGAGGATATCATAGATCTAAGCAAAAAACTGTTGGAGGAACAGCTCCATTATTTGGGCTGGCAAGGAAGATTAAAGTATAATATAGTAGATTTGTAAATTCACTGATAAAATAATTTTAGCCAATATCTTTAAAATAATTGGCATTATAGGTAAAGGGAAGATATAATCTTCCCTTTTATTAGTTATTGTAGAAGCTTTACGATGGCTTTAGCATAAATAACAGTGGTTTTCATTAAGCTATCAATGTCTATATACTCATTGGCCTTATGGGCCATTTTTTCTTCTCCCGGAAAAAGAGGGCCAAAGGCAACGAAATTTTTAAAGGCTCTGGCATAGGTGGCTCCACCAGTTGCCAAAGGCGTGCTATTTTGATTGGTCACCTCTTCATATACCTGCCTTAAGGTTTGAACTAGATAATGATCCTCTGGAACATAAAGGGAGGGTAGAGAGTCCAAAACCTCCATATTAAGTCCATAGGGTTTAACAGATTTTTTTAAAAGTTCTAATACCTCCTTCATCTCTTTAGTGACTGGCATACGGATATCAATATATAGTTCCTGTTTGTTTTCATCTATCAGAACCTTAGCTATGTTAAAAGTTAGGTTTCCTGAGACATTATCACAATAATTGTTAAATATCCTTCGGGCATACACATCTTCTCCTACTTCTTTTGCAACAAAATCTATTACAGAAGAAGTAACCTTTTCCTTAGATAAAAGCAATGCCCCTTGAACGATGGCATTTTTACCCTCCCAAGCCTTAGCAGAGTGGGCAGCTTTTCCTAAAAAAGTGAAGGTGTTCTCTTGGATAATATACTGGTAATTTAAATCATCAGCAGTTTTAATCAAGGATTGTAAATCCTCTCCAGTAAAGCTGCAGGATTCGGGAACACTATTTAAAGCAGTCCCACCTTGAAACTTAAAGGAAGTACCTTCATCGATGGATAGCTTCACCTGCAAAAGCCCTTTTTCTGCATTAATTAAAGGATAATCAGAATCTGGAGTAAAGCCTAAGGTGGGAATTTCCTCTTCCTCAATATATTTATTAATATCTTTCCAATGGGTTTCCTCATTAGTACCTAAGATGAGACGAACCCTTTTATTTAAAGGAATATCAGCTTCCTTCAATGCCTTCATCCCATAAAGGACAGCTAATAAAGGACCTTTATCGTCTAGAGTACCTCTACCGTATATACGGTTGTCGGCTATTTCACCACTAAAGGGAGGGTAGGTCCAAGCTTCAGGCTTTTCTGCCGGGACAACATCTAAATGACCTAAGATACCAATTAATTCTTCACCTTCCCCCATTTCTATATAACCATAATAGCCATCTTTATTAACTGTAGAAAAACCCATTTTTTCTCCCAAAGCTAAAGTAAATTGTAAAGCATCGTTAACACCTTTACCAAAGGGCATCTTTTCTAGGGCCTCAGCTTCTACACTTTTAATTTGAACTAATTGTTGGATAGAAGAAACTAGCTCATCCTTTAATGATTGAACCTTGTTTTCTAATGAATCCATAAATTACTCCTTTCTATCTGACGATTCTAACAAAATATATGTAATTGACTTCTTGAATATCAAATTATACAATAACACTATAAATATTATATCAAAATATTAAAGTAGGTGGTTGGTATCGTTTTATCATTAATCCCATTATTGTTGTTTGGCATTATTGCCTTAGTTATCTTACTAGGAGGAGGGTTATCCTTGACAAAAAACTTAAATTTAAGAAGTCTTTATCTTTACTTAGTATGTCTTGTTACATTAGTTATATTTATTTTTGGTACAATTTTTACCATCCACAGAACTGTGGATTTAGTAGTTGGTGCCGATGGATATTATTTCCAAACCCTAGAGGATTATCAACAAAGATATTATGTTTATAACTCTGAAGGAAAAAGACAGGACCCAGAGCTTTCTCGGGAAGAAATAGAAAAGCGTTATGAAGAATATTTAAAGCAAGAAGCTACCAGGAGAAGGACACAAAATATAAGGGATTTATCTTATAGCCTATCGGCCATGTTAGTAGGTGGAGGGTTTTGGTTTTATCATTGGAGAAAAATTAAAGAAGATTAAAATCAGTCATGATGTTACTCCCCACTGGAATATACTTACTATAGAATATTTCATTGTGAGGGAGTACTTTTATGTCTAATAAAAGATTTATTAAGGGAGCATTTGTTTTAGCTGTAGCAGGGCTTATAGCAAAATTTTTAGGAATATTTTTCAAAATTCCGCTACAACGCCTAATCCATGATGAAGGTATGGGGCTATTTGGATTGCCTTATCCCATTTATACCATTATGTTATCTATATCAATAATTGGTCTACCTGCCGCTATATCAAAATTAATCTCTGAAAAAATAGCTATTGGAGATTATAGTGGTGTTAAAAAGGTCTTTCGTATTTCCTTTTTTATGATTATAGCTATTGGTATATTTTCCTCATGCTTTCTATATTTTGGAGCCCATAGGATTATTAAACTGTTGGATTGGCCTCCTGAAACCTATTATGCCATTATAGGATTGGCCTTTGCTCCTTTTTTTGTTTCTATTATGTCGGCTTTTCGAGGGTATTTTCAAGGGATGCAAATTATGATGCCGACGGCATTGTCTCAAATTGTGGAACAAATGGGAAGGGTGGTTATTGGGGTAGGATTGGCTTATATGTATATAGATAAAGGTGTAGGATATGCAGCAGGAGCGGCGACCTTTGGAGCTACAGCTGGAGCTTTACTAGGAGCCCTTTTATTACTGGGGTATTATTTGTTCACAAGAAAATCCTTTCCAGATTATACTGCTTATAGAAGGAATAAAGGAAAAGAGTCTACCTCAAAAATAGTAAAAAGGCTGATTTGGCTGGCTATTCCTATAACAATAGGAGCGATACTCAGTTCTGTTATGGGATTAATGGACTCCATCATTGTCCCAGCAAGACTTTTACAGAGTGGCTATAGTCAAGAGGGAGCGACAATTCTCTATGGCAGATTAACGGGAAAGGCCGTTACGTTAATAAATGTACCTTTAACCTTTAGTATGGCCATGGCTGCCAGTCTTGTTCCAGCTATATCAGAAGCTAACAGTAGAAACAATATGTTAGAACTAAGGGAAAAGGCCAAAACCGGGATAAAACTAACCATGATAATTGCCTTTCCCGCAACGTTAGGTCTTTTTCTACTGGCATCTCCTATTATTCATTTACTTTGGGGGGAGACAGAGGCGGGGGGAGATATACTAAAAGTTCTAGCAGTAAATGTTCTATTTATTTCTTTAGCTCAGACCCTCACCAGCATTTTGCAAGGTATGAATAGGGTTTTTGTTCCTGTAAGAAATTTATTGATAGGGGTTATTGTAAAGATTATTGTCAGTTATTTTCTTTTAGTAAGCCATTTAAATATTATAGGAGCTGTTACAGGTTCTATTTGTGGTTATGGGGTTGTTATGATTTTAAATTATATAGAAATTGAAAGGACTGTCGGTTTGAGACTTTCTATAAGGGAGACGGTTTTAAAGCCCATAGTAGCTTCAGGAACAATGGCCATAGGTGTTATACTGGTTTTTAATTATACCTATTTACAGCTACAAAAAGAAGCCATAGCAACTTTACTTGCCATTACTAGTGGTATAGTTTTTTACAGTATTATGGCATTGCTCATCTATGATTTTCAATTCCACAAAAAAAACTTTTTCTTTAAATAAAGGCTCTATTAAACACTATTGTTGATTTTAGCATTCTATGAATTCTGGGGTTCTGTCAAGATAATAAACTGAGAAAACCTCTATTCTCAAAAAAATGGAATAGAGGTTTTAATTTTGTACAAACTAATAATGACATCTTAATAAAAAACTTTATAAAAAACTTTGAGAGGTGATTTGTATGAAGAATAAAATACTTATTTTATTTGTTGTAATGCTGATGGTGGGTTTTGCTACCGTAGGATGCCGAACTCAGGAAGCACCTCCTGCTCCAACAGAAACTCCAGAAGAGACTCCAGATGAAACACCTGAAATGACGGATGAAACTCCAGAAGGAGAAATGAATTATGAAGATGGATCTTATCGTGGTGAATTAGAACCCAATGAAAAAGGGTGGACAAGTGTTGTTGATATTGTAGTAGAAAATGGAAGAATTACAGAGGTAGATTATGACGAACTAGATGAAGAAGGCAATCGAAAATCAGAAAATGAAGAATATAATGAACTGTGGGAATCGGCAGCCGGTATCAGTGCGAAAGAGGCTTATCCAGCATTAGAGCAACAATTAATTGAAGTTCAAGATGTTCAAGCAGTAGAGGTAATAACAGGTGCTACTTTAACTACAAAGGATTTTAAAGAAGTAGTTGAGAAGGCAGTAGAAGAAGGACCTCAATAAAAATTATAGGTAAAAGATAAAATATAAAGATGGTGTAAAAAAGTCCATTACCTAGAGGGAATAATAGGTAGATGGACTTTTTTGTCCCATGTCTAGATTATTAGATTTGAGGAATACTAAAATTACAGTTATAATAAAGGAGGTATATGAATGAAGGACAAGTATGTAATCTATACGAAAAATGGGTTTTTAGAAAATGTATTATCTAGAGATGAGGCTATTGAAAAAATTAAACAATATCATGAGCATGGTGTAGATGCTTATATCATATCTGAGACAGAAGCAAAACGTATTCAAGAAGGGGATGAAGAATTTCATTTACCTAAGTGGGAATAAGGGTGTAAAGCACACCCTTTCTTTATTGTTTTTTTATAAAATTTTTAAAAATTATCATTTGTTACAATAGGTAAGAAAAATGAGGTATGGTGTAGAAAAATTTCAAAAAAAACGGAAATTTATGTCTAAAGTTCTATTGCAAATTAGGGGCATAATCATGTATTATATACAATATATAGTAGAATAAGAAAAATATCATACAAATAGGAGGGTATTATGGCTGTTATAAAAGTACAAAAAAGAAATGGTGAGATTGTAGATTTTGACAGTTCTAAAATAAAAAATGCTATATTTGCTGCTGCAAAATCTGTGGGTGGCAAAGATGAAATGAAGGCGTCAAAGCTAACAAAAATGGTAATAGAAATTTTAAACGAAACCTGTAGAGCCAGTATTCCTTCTGTAGAAGATATACAAGATATTGTTGAGAAGGTCTTAATTGAAGAAGGACATGCTAAAACAGCAAAAGCATATATACTGTACAGAAAAAAACATGAAGAAATTCGAGAAGTAAGAAACCTCTTTATGGATGCCGAGGAAATGATTGAGGAATATGTCAATTTAGAGGATTGGCGGGTAAATGAAAATGCCAATATGGGTTTTTCCCTACAGGGGTTAAACAATCATATTGTTGAAAGTATTACAAAAAAATATTGGTTAAATAAAATTTATCGCAAAGAATTAAGGGACGCCCATACCCGAGGGGATTTACATATACATGATTTAGGTCTGTTGGCACCCTATTGCTGTGGATGGGATTTGGAGGCATTTTTAAGACAGGGCTTTAAAGGAGCTAAAGGAAAGATTGAATCCAAGCCGCCAAAGCATTTTGAATCAGCCTTAGGTCAGTTGGTGAATTTATTGTATACCCTCCAAGGAGAAGCAGCTGGAGCTCAGGCGGTTTCTAGTATAGATACATATTTAGCACCATTTATTTATTATGATAAATTGGATTATGAACAGGTGAAAAAGGCACTACAAAGATTTGTGTTTAACTTAAATGTTCCTACAAGAGTTGGATTTCAAACACCCTTCACCAATATAACCCTAGATATAACACCCCACCAATTATTGAAAAAACAACCAGTAATTATTGGTGGAGAAAATATGGAAAAGACCTATGGTGAGTTCCAAAAGGAAATGGATATATTTAATAGAGCTTTTTGTGAGGTTATGATGGAGGGGGATGGAGCTGGTCGAGCTTTTAGTTTCCCAATTCCTACTGTCAATATTACTGAAGACTTCCCCTGGGATACTGAAGTAGTCAATTGCATTATGGAGATGACAAGAAAATTTGGTACACCTTACTTTGCTAATTTCTTAAACTCTGATTTATCTCCAGAGGATATTCGATCTATGTGCTGTCGTCTTCGTTTAGATAATAGAGAACTTAGAAAACGGGGTGGTGGGCTGTTTGGGGCTAATCCATTAACAGGATCCATCAATGTTGTAACGTTGAATATGGGTAGAATTGGATATTTATCTAATTCACCAGAAGAATTTAAACGTAGAGTTAGAGAATTAATGGAGTACTCTAAGGAAATATGTGAAGCCAAGAGAGTTGTTTTAGAAAAGTATATGGATGCTGGTTTATATCCCTACTCTAGACATTACCTTCAGGGAGTAAAGGATGGCACAGGAGAATATTTCAAAAATCATTTTTCTACAATAGGTCTCAATGGTATGAATGAAGCCTGTGTTAACCTATTAGGGGTAGATATTACTACAGAAGAAGGCAATGAATTTGCTATAGAAATTATGGAATTCATGAATAGAGTAATGCAGATTTTTCAAGAAGAAACTGGAAGTCTATGGAATCTTGAAGCTTCACCTGCGGAAGGAGCTGCCTATAGATTTGCTAGATTGGATAAAAAAATATATCCTAAAATCTTTACCCAAGGTGAGGAAGAACCTTACTATACTAACTCAACCCAATTGCCTGTAGGCTATACAGAGGATATTTTTGAAGTACTGGAGTTACAGGAGAAGCTACAGACCCTTTATACTGGAGGAACGGTACTCCATGGCTTTATTGGTGAGGCTATCGATAATGTAGAGACCTGTAAAACTTTGATTAGAAAAGTAATGGAAAACAGTAGTATTCCCTACATTACCATTACCCCAACCTTCTCCATATGCCCTGAACATGGTTATTTAACAGGAGAACAGCCAGAGTGTCCACAATGTCAAAGAGAGACAGAAATCTGGACCCGGGTTGTAGGTTTCCACAGACCCGTACAGGCATGGAATAAAGGAAAGCAAGAGGAATATAAGGATAGAAAAGAGTATAGCTGTGAATCCTCATTAAAGTCAGATGCTGATAATAAGGATGCATATGTAGTAGAGAGTGTTTCATAATAAAGTTAAAAAGCTACAATTTAAATTTAAAGGATTAATACAGCTTTGGGTAACTAGATAAATTTTATACATGATAAGGGATATAAATGTTACCGGATAGGTTGCAATTAGATTAGATAATAAAAATAAGGTGATGTAAACTAAAAACAATACACCCAAAGGAGTTTGTTCAAAAGCTCTTTAAACGGCATGGAATCAGTATTTAACTGGATTCATGCCGTTTTTAATTTGTATATTTCCTTTAAAAGCCCTTAGGTCAGGTAAAGATTTGACTTTCTAGTCCTTCAAAACTTCAACTGAACTTTTTAAAATTACCATCTCAATTTTAAATATAGGTTTTAGTACAAAGCCAAGAGACATACATATAGATAATAAATAAGTTTTTGTTGAAGTTTATAATTTAAGACATCTTTATTATGAGGATTAGTAAATATTGTTAGTTAAACTTAAAGGAGGGGATTATATATGGGTTACTTTCGAGAGTTAATACAACAAGATAGGGATGAAAGAAA
This sequence comes from Natronincola ferrireducens, assembly GCF_900100845.1. Classification (NCBI taxonomy): domain Bacteria; kingdom Bacillati; phylum Bacillota; class Clostridia; order Peptostreptococcales; family Natronincolaceae; genus Natronincola; species Natronincola ferrireducens. The sequence goes on from NZ_FNFP01000001.1 coordinate 957,554, forward strand.
GAAGAAGAGCTTTGAAGGAACCTTTTTAGATTATTTAGAAATTATTAAGCAGGAGCCATCCATTGCAATGTTAGCCCATGAAAGAATGTATAGAACAATCATTGAGGAGGGTGAGGAAGTAATCAATACTGTTGAATATCCTAGACTAAGAAGAATATATGGAAACGATGTAATTAAAAAATATAAATTTTTCAAGAAAGATTTTTTTGGCATAGATAAAATATTAATGAAAATTGTAAGTTACTTCAACACTGCAGCTATGAAGGGAGAAGAGGCAAGACAGGTATTATATCTTGTGGGACCTGTGGGAGCTGGCAAATCATCAATAATAGAGACATTAAAAAAGGGATTAGAAACAAGCGATCCTATATATGCCCTTAAAGGATGTCCCATGAGGGAAGAACCCCTCCATTTAGTTCCCAATCATTTGAGAAATAAATTTGAAGAAGTGTTGAATATAAAAATAGAAGGAGACTTATGTCCAGTATGCAGATATAGACTAATAAATGAATATGACGGTGAATTCGAAAGATTCCCTGTTGAAACCGTAGATTTTAGTATTAGATCCAGGAAAGGAATAGGGGTTGTACCACCGGTAGATCCAAATAATCAAGATACATCGGTATTAATAGGCTCTGTAGATATTTCGAAGCTAGATTTATATCCTGAGGATGATCCTAGGATATTATCACTAAATGGTGCTTTTAACGTTGGTAATCGAGGAATAGTAGAATTTATTGAAGTTTTTAAAAATGAAGTAGAATATCTCCATACTATGATTACAGCAACCCAAGAAAAAAGCATACCTTCTCCAGGTAAATCTTCAATGATTTATTTTGATGGAATTATTTTAGCCCATTCAAATGAGGCAGAATGGAATAAATTTAAATCCGACCATACAAATGAAGCTATTTTAGACAGAATTGTAAAAATAGAAGTACCCTACTGTCTTGAGTTAAGGGAAGAAATAAAAATATATAGAAAAATTTTAAACAAGAGTAATTTTACCGTGCATATAGCTCCCCATACAATAGAGGTAGCATCTATGTTTGCTATTCTAACAAGATTAGCTCCTTCAAATAAAGCAAATCCCCTTACAAAGCTTAAATTATACAATGGGGAAGAAATCGTGGAGAAGGGGACTACAAAAAAGATAGATATATTAGAATTAAGAGAAGAAGTACAAAGAGAAGGTATGACAGGCATTTCTCCAAGATTTATTATGAAGGCTTTAGACCAAGCAATAGCTGAATCTGAGGATAACTGTATAAATCCAATTTCTATTCTGGAAGTATTAGTAAAAGCAGTAAAGGAACTGTCAATAAGTGAGGATTTAAAAAAGCAATACCTTAATTTCTTGCAGAATATCATCAAGAAGGAATACAATAGAATTCTTGAGAATGAGGTTACAAAGGCTTTTATACATGGATATAAAGAACAAGCGGAAGACTTGTTTAATAATTATTTAGATCATGCAGAAGCATATATCAACAAAACTAAATTAAAAGATAGTAGTACGGGAGAAGAGTTGGAACCAGATGAAGAATTTCTAAGATCTATTGAAGAACAAATAAATATAATTAGTACCGCAGCAAAAGGCTTTAGACAAGATGTAACCTCCTATATGTTTTATATTATTAGAAATGGCGGCATGATAGATTACACTTGCTATCAACCCCTTAAAGAAGCAATAGAGAAAAAATTAACTACTTCAGTAAGATCCTTAAGTAGAGTGATAACCCAAACAAAAGTAAGAGATAAGGAACAAAGAGAAAAATATGATGCTATGGTGGAGGAAATGAAGAGAAATGGCTATTGTGAGCACTGTTGTAATGTAGTCCTTAAATACTCAGCTAATAATTTATGGAAGGATTAAAGCCCTATGTTGTAGGGAGGTGATAACTTGACAATCTTTAAAGAATTTGATGGTAGAGGCAGGGATCGTTCAGCAGAAGATAGATTAAGACATAGAAAATTGGTTGAGGATTCCATCAAAAAGAACATAAAGGACATCATAGCAGAAGAAAGTATTATAGGTAAAAGTAAAGATAAAGTAATAAAAATCCCTATAAAAGGGATAAAGGAGTATAGATTTATATATGGACAAAATAAGCCTGGAGTAGGTTCTGGTAAGGGTGAAGAAAAGCGGGGAGATAGGATAGGTCAAGATGAAATATCAGAAGGTCAGGGGGATGAAGAGGCTGGAAACAATAAAGGTGAAGATATTTATGAAACAGAGATTACGATAGAAGAATTAATAAATTATTTATTTGATGATCTAGAATTACCCTTTATGGAAAGAAAAAGATTTAGTCAAATAGAATCCGAAAAAAAATTCAAAAGATTAGGTTATCAAAGAAAGGGAATTCCACCTAGGCTTGCAAAAAAGAAATCCATGATAGAGAAGATAAAGAGGCAAAAGGCTACTAAAAGAGCCCAAAATATTGATGGTGATAGTTTAGAATACAAACAGAGTGAAGAAAAGAAAAGATTTCCTTTCAAGGAGGAGGATTTAAGATATTTTCACATTAGAAAGGATATAAAAAGAGAAAGTAACGCTGTAGTCATATGTATCATGGATACTTCAGCCTCAATGGATATTACTAAAAAGTATTTAGCTAGAAGCTTTTATTTTTTATTATATCAATTTATTAATTTAAGGTATGTTAATGTTGAAGTCGTTTTTATAGCCCATTCCACAGAAGCCTTCGAAGTTAATGAGGATGAATTTTTCCATAAGGGACAATCGGGGGGTACCTATATCAGTAGTGGTTACGAAAAAGCCCTGGAAATTATTGAAAAAAGATATAATCCTTCTATATGGAACATCTATGCATTCCATTGTAGCGATGGAGATAATTGGAGGGAAGATAATACTAAGGCTGTGAAGTTAGCCCAAGAGTTATGTGAGACCTGTAATCTTTTTGGATACGGAGAAATAAGGATTGGCGGGTATATCAGTAGCAGTACAATTAGATCAGAGTTTAAAGCCAAGCTAAATTATCCAAATTTTTCACTTGTAACCATGTGGAGGAAGGAGGATATTATTCCAGCCCTTAGAAATTTATTAGATAAAGAAAAAGGGCTTATGGAATAATAATTTCACTATGATGGAATATACAATTAAAGAATTGGAAAAGTGGGATGAAAAGATAAGGATGATTGCTAAGGCCGAGAATCTCGATTGGTATCCTCAAGAATATGAGATATGCAGCTATGAGGATATGCTATGCTTTGAAGCTTATGTAGGGATGCCTTCCCACTATCCCCATTGGAGCTATGGAAAAAACTATGAAAGAAAAAAAACCCTTTATAAGTATAATCTAGAGGGATTACCCTATGAGATGGTAATAAATTCTAATCCCTGCATTGCCTATCTTATGAGGGATAATACATTGCTTCTACAAATATTGACCATGGCCCATGTCTATGGGCATAATGATTTTTTCAAAAACAATAGGTTGTTTCTAGAGGGTACTAGAGCTGAATATACTGTGGAGATGTTTAAAAATCATGGAGATAGGATTAGAAGATATATAGCAAATCCTTCAATTGGTTATGAAGGGGTGGAAAGGATATTAGATGCTGCCCATGCCATAAGGTATCATACATCTAAAGTTATTGGATACAAGGGATTATCTAGGCAGGAGAAGAAAGAAAAAATCCTTCAAAAATATTATAAAGATAGTAAAATTGAGGGACTACTAGATGAGAAAAAAAACATTCCATTTCCTGATTTAAACAAGATACCCCTGGAAGCTACTGAAGATATAATAGGATTTTTGGCTGAATACGGGAAACTACAAGAGTGGGAAAGGGATATAGTAGAAATTGTAATAAAGGAGACAAAATATTTTATGCCTCAAATCGAAACTAAAATCATGAATGAAGGATGGGCTAGTTACTGGCATTACAAAATTTTATCTAAGCTAGAGCTTCCTCAACACCTCCATATGGAATTTTTAAATAGACATAATCTAGTTATTAGACCCTTTACTGGAAATATAAATCCATATTATATTGGGTTTAAAATATTTAATGATATTGAGAAAAAATATGGTGTGGACAAAATTTTTGAGGTAAGAAAGCTGGAGAGAGATCAATCCTTTATTAGAAAGTATCTAACAAAAGAACTATGCGAAGAAATGAACCTGTTTCAGTATAATAAACAAAATAATTTTTATGTAGTTGAGGAGATTTCCGATGAAGAAGGGTGGAAAAAAATTAGAGATACATTAGCAAATATTGTTGGCATGGGTAGTTTTCCCCATATCAATGTAGTAGAAGTAGATGCTAAGGATAACACATTAGTTTTACAGCATGAATATGATGGTAGAGAATTAGAATTATCCTATGCATATGAAACTTTAAAATATATTTCTACTTTATGGAATGGAAAAGTTGTTTTAAGGACCACCCTTAATAATATTAAAAAAATCATTTTTTGTAGTGAAGACAAGAAAGTTTCTATCAAAGATCTTTAATAGCGATACCTTCAAAGTATTTATTGAAGTAACTGTAGTTTCTCAATTAAACAAACGACAATTTTTCACAAAAAGAGTTGTTATTTAAATAACAGTTGAGATATAACAGCACCCAATTCCCTACTTATTCATATTATGAATAAGTAGGGAATTTTTGTTTTCTTGTCTTTGATTATTAGACATAAGGGGAGTAGTAATTCAATAAAGACAAGAAAAGGAGATTTAGAGGGGATTTATAGTTGAGGATTTGATGGAAGGAGGAAGAAACATGGTGTCGTTAGCCTTGGTTCACTGGATCTATGTAGTGATGGTAGTGGTGATTTTAGTTGTTATGGTGCTGCGAAGGGATACGTTAATACCCTGTATTTTAGGGATATTCTTAATGGGAATGGCAGCTCAAAAGGGTGTTGCGGGGGCAACAGGAGCAATCTTTGATTCCTTCGTAGTAGCTGGAGTAGAATTACTGGGAATCATCTTTGTTATTTCGGTAATCGTCTCTATGTCCAGGTTGTTAGAAGACTTAGGGGCAAATCAACTAATGGTAAAACCCTTTACAAAACTTATTAAGACACCAGATCAAGCTTTTTGGTTTATTGGAATTGTCATGTTTGTGGTTTCTTGGTTTTTCTGGCCCTCACCAGCCACCGCCTTAGTCGGAGCTGTTTTACTACCAGTGGCATTAAAGGTAGGTCTTCCAGCAATTGGGGCAGCCATGGCTATCAACTTATTTGGTCATGGGTTGGCTTTATCCAGTGATTTTGTTATTCAAGGTGCACCCACCCTGGCTGCTAATGCAGCAAGAGTAGAGGTAACAGAGTTGATAGTTAAAGGAATTCCTCTCTTTGGTGTTATGGGATTTGTAACTATAGTAACAGCGTATATCTTATTAAAACGAGACATGAAAAGGGGTATCATAACCGCTGAAAAAATAGTAACTGGGGAAGTAATAAAAGAAAAGGAAGTGACAAAGAACACGAAAATTGCAGCAGTTTTAGTACCCCTAGCCTTTACTTTAGACATTATTGCTATGTTTGTTTTAAACCTAAGGGGAGGAGATGCAACCGCCCTTATAGGAGGAACTGCGGTTTTAATACTGGCCATTTTATGTCTCCTTGAATTTAGAAATAAAATGCTAGAAGAATTTACGAAGTATATTAAATCAGGCTTTGTATTTGGTATGGAAATATTCGGTCCCATCATTCCTATAGCAGCCTTCTTCTATATGGGAGATATGGGAACCTTTGTTGAAGTAATGGGCAGTGAAGCATTACCACTAAACTCTCAAGGTATATTAGCAGATTTAGGAGGGGCATTAGCTTCTATAGCACCAATGAATAAGCCCACTGCTGCTGCAATGCAGATGACTATTGGATCACTAACAGGGTTAGACGGCTCTGGATTCTCCGGGGTACCTTTAGTGGGTGCTTTGGCAAGATTATTTGGAACTGCAGTAAATGGCAGTATAGCTAGATTAGCCGCTTTAGGGCAGATAGGTGCTATATGGGTAGGTGGAGGTACTATTGTACCTTGGGGATTGATTCCTGCGGCAGCTATCTGTAAGGTACTTCCTATGGACTTAGCAAGAAGAAATTTTATTCCTGTCATTACAGGGTTAATTGTTACTACGATCGTGGCTATGTTTTTAATATGATCTTTAAAGCTGAGAAGAAAAATCTCTTCTCAGCTTTAATGTATTTTTTAGATAGAACTATTTTTTACAAACTGACAACATCAAATAATATTTTTTATTTTCTTTAGGTATTTCAATATGAGTATCAATTTCATGGCACATGATTAACTGTTTCAAGGGTTTTAGCACCTCAAGAAACTCATCTTCCCTATACTGATAGATATAGAAGGTCATAATCAGTCTCCTTAACACTTGTTAATAGACAAAGATTTTTATATACTTGTATATAGATTCTTTACAAAAAACTTTTAAGAAATAGGGTGAAAGTCAATGAAAATTATAGCAATGGAAAAATCATCCTTTATTGATTATCCAGGGAAAATTTGCACAATGTATTTTGTAGCCCTTTGTAATTTTAAATGTGGATACTGTCATAATGCCTCCATCGTAAAGGGTGAAGGAGAGGTCATTCCTGAAGAGGAAGTATTTTCTTTTTTAGAGAAAAGAAAAAAATTTATCGATGCAGTATGTATTTCCGGGGGAGAACCCACTTTATATAAGGAGTTATATGATTTTATAAAGAAAGTAAAGGATAAGGGCTTTTTTATAAAGCTAGATACCAATGGGACTAACCCACAAATCCTTAAAAAACTAATTGATGAAAAGTTAATAGATTATGTTGCAATGGATATAAAAGCTCCCTTCCATAAATATGAATCTGTTACTCAAACAAAGGTTGATATAGAAAGTATAAAGTCCAGTATAGATATTATTCGAAGTGCTCCTATTGATTACGAGTTTAGAACAACCATCTGTAGGGAATTATTGACAAAAGAGGACGTTTTAGAGATGGCTACATATTTAAAAGGAAGCAAACGATTTTACCTACAAAACTTTCAAGATGGAGATACAGTTTTAGCAGGAAGAAATCAATTTCATCCATATGATGTTGAAGTCTTGAAAGAGATTCAAAGAAATCTAGAAGGTTATTTTGAACTGTGTGAAGTCAGAAATAAATAAGAATGTAGAATTTCAGTGGAATAAAGAAAGATGACAAACTATATTTCTATAGGACATATGTAATGATGATGGAAGTGTTACAGGAGATAATTAATCCATAGAGGGATAACCTCCCCTATGGATTAATTGTATAGGTATAGGTTTAGTCTCATCCTATCCTATCCTTTATGTTATCCTTCAGATGTAGTATTTTTCTCTATGCATTCCTTTACTTAATTATGCCGCTAGAGAAAAGTAATTACGAAATTGCTCTTTCTCCATAAAATCAAAACTACCCCCTAAGGGAGTAGTTTTGATTCGCTACTGAGTGCTTTCTATAGCTACTTCTATAAATTTTGTCACGACGATTTTGTTATAATCTACCCTTTGATTAAGTTCGCCAGCCTCTGTCATAACATCCTGTAATCTATCTAATCCTTCTTCCGTCAACACTGGATTATGTCTAGATGGGTATCAGGAAAATGGGGCTGTAGAATTTTTTTAACTTCCTTCTAAGCTATTTTGTTTAACTTAAAGATTTGAAGAAAAGCTTAATCCTATTTATTGTTTATCTTTGTTCATTGGGCTATTACCACTTGTTTGTTTTCTAATTTCTTTGTCAGCCTTCTTCATTAGAAAGTACCCACCAACACAAAAACCTATAAAAACTAACAACACCATTATTTCATCAAGTTTCATGAAAACCCCTCCTTATCTACAATCTATCAGTATCCATTAATCCTGTAGATAAGAGTCTTTGTAACTGCTCATATGGTATCTAGGAATAAGTAATTGATGAAGCTTTGAAAACAAACGTGACCAATTATAGTATTCATAAGAATTAGTAGCAGATTTTACTGATAAAAGCAAAAACAATATCGGTATTAAACGTAATATATTCATACTCAATATGTCTATAAAGTTATTATCATTACTTTCCTCAGAATGATAAAAAATTATTGTGCTTGATTCAGGGATTTGACATAAATATACGTTATCTAAAGAAACTTTATTATTTGTAAAATATCCATCAATATTAAAGCATAAGAAAAAGACTAGCAAAAAAGCCATCATAAGAGAGAGAAATTGTTTTATTTTTTTTTGCTTCATATAAATACTCATTTACCCCACCTCTTAACAATTGGAGACTTTGACTTAATACTGACTATACATATTATAATACTGTTTGAGTATGAAAAGCAACGAATATTAGTGCAAGAGGATCTAGTATACATCAAAGAAGGAACTTTAAATTGAAGAACCGGGTAATACATCATTTTTATTCAAGATACAAGTAGGACTTTTGATTTCTATTAATAATTTGTGATAGAAAAGCCGTTGTTTGAGATGGACACTGTATCCCATCGGTGATTTTAGTTTTGGCTGTATTAATTCATAGAGAGGACAGTCTTCAACAGAAAAAAATTTCTTTTCTTAAGGTAAATTAAGCTATCTCGTATAGGATAATACTTATAATAGAATTATAAATAGAACGGGTGTATAATTTTATATATGTTCAATAATTCATAATATTTTATATTAAAAAACCTACTCAGCAAGGGATGGTGAATCATTTGTCACTTATAGACCAGAAGATAAAAGATAAGCTATATAAAATTATATTTGGAACAGATACCCCAGCAGGAAAAGCCTTTGATGTCATGCTTATTATTACAATTCTCAGTAATAGTATGATAATTATTGCTGAAAGTGTAGAAGTTATTAGAAATACTTATGGAATGTGGCTAGTAGTACTGGGGTGGTTCTTTGTTATTATCTTTACTATTGAGTACATATTAAGGCTTTTTGTTGTCAAAAGAAAAGGTGCTTATCTGTTGAGCTTCTTTGGTATTATTGACTTACTAGCTATTTTACCTGCGTTTTTAGGTTTTTTTATGCCACAAATACGATTTTTAGTCATTGTTAGGAGCCTTAGACTCCTTAGACTGTTTAGCATACTAAAAATGGGCCGTTATATGGAAGAGTCTAGTCATTTGTTACGGGCATTGAAGGCTAGTAGACCTAAAATTACCGTTTTTCTTTTTACAATACTATTCATTATCGTGGTAGTAGGATCAATGATGTATGTTATTGAAGGACCCCAAAACGGATTTGACAGTATTCCTATATCTATGTACTGGGCAATTGTTACGATTTCCACCGTGGGCTATGGGGACATCTCTCCCCAGACCCCTATAGGAAAGCTAATTTCCAGCTTGCTAATGATTATCGGATATGGAATTTTGGCTGTGCCTACTGGAATTATCTCCCATGAACTGGCCCATACTTCTAAAAACCAAGGAAAGAAAAAAAACTGTCCTAATTGTTATTCAAAATTCTATACTAAGGAGGAACGTTTTTGTTCTAAATGTGGCACTTTGCTTGATTCATAATATAAAGTAGATATTATAGATGGCGTTTGTAAACTTCTCAATGATTTCAGGATTTTTTTCTATATAGCTCTTTTTAGCTGAGTAGGCGTATAAGGAATATAACCACTTTTTTGACCACACTATACTTTACCTTTAAAAGTTATCAATTTATTTGGTGTAACTGTAGAGTCATTAAGTATTAGAAAACAGATGAATATTTAATTATTGTATAAAATGGGAATTGATAAAACTTCACATTCATTAGGGTATTTAAGGTGATTATAAAAAATAGAAGGACTTAAAGAAAGAGATCTATACAATTATTAAATTAGTTAAACTATTGACAATTATTTTACAATTATATATACTTATAGCAATGAATCAATTATCAAAATTTTATAAATACTCCGAGTCTATTCTTCCTAATAAAGAAATTTTATGGGAGATAGGCCTGTAGGGTATAAAGGGAAACCTTTATGCCTCCCATTGTGGAAAGGAGTCGTGCATACAAAACATTCTAGAGGAATGGTATTGGATGTTAGACGCCTAAAAGGGCGTCTTTTTTAACGAAATGACTCTTTTGTAAAGGAGTCATTTTTTGTGGCCCTCTGTGAAAGCGACTTGCGTAAAATCACAGATTTTAGCAATATATATCATAATATTTGAAATAATTAAATGAATACATAAATTAGAAGGTTAAAAACAAAATCACATAGAGAAATAGGGGGGAGGAACATTAAACTTTTTAAAATTATTGCAATCATGATCATTGGTATCTCTATATTAGGATGCTCTATCGGTAGTAGAGACAAAGTTCCTTTAGAAGTCCAAGCACATATAGAGGAAACCAACGAAGTACGGATTTTGAATAAACATACAACAACCAATATTCAAGGGGTATATTATGTTGGTAAAATCTTTGGTGAAAAAACAATTCTTCAGTGGGTAGAAAAGGAGGGATTTAACGGGAAGATTCAACTTCTTGTAACAGTTGACGTAGAGGAGGATAGGGTGTTGAAGGTTGAAGTTTTAGACCATCAGGAGACAGATAGTTATGGAGGATACATAACAGAAGATTGGTTTTTAGATAGGTTTATTGGAAAAGACCCTCAGTACCAATTGGTTGCAGCAAAGGTTACTGCTAAAAATCCTGAGGATATTTCTATTGTTACAGGAGCCACCATCACAAGTGAAGCCGTTATCAATGCTGTAAATGATGCTATGGAAAATTACTTAAGAATAAAAAAGGAGGAATTTAAAAGATGAAAATACATCGTATAGCAATACTTCTTATTCTAATAATTGGGTTAACACTGTCAGGATGTTCAACTACTTCACAAGAAGAGGCGGTAATATCTACGGGTGGAGAGACAATCGATGAGAAAATTGTGCTTGCAGGTCTAGAAGAGAAGGAAATAGAGATCACAGTTGAAAGCCTAAAGAACTACGAAACGATAACAAGAGAAGTAGTTTCAGTGAATTCCAGCGGTACTGAAAACAGGTTTGCTGTAACAGGAAGCTTACTGGAGGATGTGTTACAGGATTTAGGACACTCTCAAAAAGATCTAAAAGGTCTTCGGTTGATTGCTGGTGATGGATATTCTATGGAGGTTCCTAAGGAGGTTGTAGGTCATCGGGAAATAGTCCTGGCTTATGAGGTAGATGGAGAGCCATTAGATCAGAAAAGTAGACCTATTAGAGTAATTGTTCCACAGGAAAGGGCTATGTATTGGGTTCGCAACCTAACAAGAATCGAAGTATTAGAGGAAACAGAAGACGCAACTGTAAACACTGTTATTTTTTTAGAAGCTGCCATAAGTACCCTACCTCAAGAGGATTACACCTATTATGATAGTGTAGATCAAGCCATTAGACCTACAGACCTTATTAGAGAATTTGGTGATGAAAAGGAAGAGAAAACTGTATACATAAAAGCTGTTGATGGATTGGAAAAAAATGAAACAAATGAGATTTTCCAAAGTGGTTACATAAAAGTAACTGGTACGGATGCACCTATGTTTTTATCACCAGATATCCCTAAGGGAATGTACGTGAAGGACATTTTATGGTTTTCTCAAGGCAACAGCGTTTTTTTTACCTATAGCAAAGGCCAAGAGTTGTTTCAAGTTAAAAAGTTAGAAGATAAAGAGGGGATTATGCTAAAGGACATTATTGATGAAGTTGGTTTAAGAGAAGGACAGACTTATAAGCTGACAGCTGTTGATGGATACAGTGTGGAAGTAGGGATAGAGGAACTGGAGAAGGGGATTGTCTATTTAGGAAAAGAGGGAGAGCTAAGGACTTCCTTTGAAGACCTACCTAAAAATCTCAACATAAAAGGGTTATTAGCTATAGAGGTAATGGATTAAGATAAAAAATAATCATCGGAGCTTAGTTAACAACAGTATAAGGATAATCGGGGGGAGATAAATGGCTAAACAAAGATTTCTAAAGAGATTTTCTGTATTTGATTTGGTGGTAATAGCCATGATGGCTTCTCTGGGAATTGCTATTAAACCAGTGGTAGTTCCCTTAGCCCATATTATCACAGGGCCCCTATATATTCCTGGGGGTGTGATTGCTGGTGGGTTTTATATGCTATGGATTGTTCTAGGGGTAGGTCTTGTGGGAAAAAGGGGTACTGCTACCCTGATAGCCTTAGTTCAAGCAATCATGGTAATTTCTATAGGGGTTTTTGGTACCCACGGAATTTTAAGCTTGATCACTTATTTATTACCAGGAATTGCTGTTGATATGGCTCTTCTATTAACAAGGCATAGGGGTTGTTGTATAGGCTGTTGCTTTTTGGCTGGCATTGCAGCCAATATGAGTGGAACTTTTCTCGTCAATGTTGTTTTTTTTCAATTACCCTTGATACCTCTAATATTAAGCTTAAGTAGTGCTGCTTTGTCAGGAGGCCTGGGAGGATTGATAGCTTATAGTATTATTAAACAATTTAGAAATCTACATATCATCAATCATGGAACATAAAGGGGTGACAAAATGAAATATAAAAATCTTCTATTAGCAATAGTATTATTGTTTATAGGTAGTTTATTAGGTTTTACAGTGGCAAAAACAGGCTTGGCGGCAAATTCACAGGTCCATGAGATAGATGCTATGCATTTAACAAGTTTCAAAGTTATAGGGGACGTAAAAGAGGTTATTGAGGTTAAAGAACTTAGTCAGTTTGCCACGACAGAGATGGAGCATAAGGATAGCGTAATGAAGTTTTTCTCTCTTGAGGAAGTCATCAAGTCTGCATATCCCATTGTAGAGGAGTATGAGATTTTATTTGTAGGTAGGGATGGACTAATGGCGAAAATTGATGGAGATAGGATGGAGGGGTGCCATATCACGTACTCTTATGAATATGGATGGGAGCTTGTCAATGAAAACCACCCTATTAGCAGTAATATTAAAAAATTAAAAGAGATCGTAGTAATTTCTAAAGAAAACAATTGGAAAGATGGGGTTAACATTATAAGTGTGACAGAAAATATTCTTAATATGACGCCAGGCCAAATGTACATAAAAGAACTAAATCATTATCCCCACTTTGAAGGTAAGTCCTCAGTAGAGGAAAATGGCAGGACTTATAATACCAGCGTTTATACTACAAAAAAAATCATTAGATTTCAAGATTTACTCGATATTCCCCAGAACAAACTTCTTTTAGCTGTAAGTAATGATGGAGACTACCGCTACATAGATGGCAGGGGCTATTTTGAACTAAAAGACAATAGAATTGATTATATAGATACACACAATAAAAAAACCATAAAGGAAGTAAAGGGTGTTTTCATCAATCCCCCTGCTGTTAGTATCATGGATACCTATTATGATACATTACATTTTATGAAACAGGATGAAAAAGTGATGATTTTGTTTCTAGATGGATTTGGATATCATCAATACCTTCAAGCAATGAACAAGGGATATGCTCCCTTCTTAAATTCCTTAGAAAGGGCTGAAAAAGCTTCGACAGTATATAGACCTGTAACCAATGCAGGCTTTGCTGCCATGATTACAGGAGAACCCCCATTTATAAATGGTATCTATTCTAGAAATCAAAGGGAGCTGAAGGTGCCAAGTATTTTTAGCTGGGCACTGGAGTTAAATAAAAAGGCAGCACTAATTCAAGGGCCTATTAATGTGTTGGATACAGAAATACAACCAATATTAAATATGGATAAAAACAACAATGACATTGCTGACGATGAGATTTATGAAAAGGCGCTAGAGGAAATAGAGAAAGGCTATGACTTAATCCTTATACATTTTAAAGCCATTGATATTTATGGTCATAGCTATGGAGATTTTGATGAAAGAACAATGGCAACGATTAAAATGATTGATCAATATGTAGAGGAATTGGTAAAAGCATGGGAGGGAAAAGTAATCATCACCTCTGACCATGGCATGCATTCTACCGATGAAGGAGGATATCACGGAAACTTCCAGGTAGAGGACATGCTTGTGCCTTATTTAGTTATAGAGGGAGGGAATAAATCATGAAAAAGATAGTAACAATTGCAATCCTTGTTTTAGTAATAGTAATTGCAGTAACCGCCTATCTTAATCAAAATCAGGTTAAAGAAAAAGCTTCCATGATTGAAAATGCTACCATTTCTATAAAAGTAGATGGTGAAGAGGTGGGCATCATGAACCTAGGATCGATACAGGACTTAGGAGAAGAGACATTTCATGCCAACCTTAAAAGCAGTGGTAAAGATCCTATAGAATACCAATATACTGGAGTACCATTAAAGACAATATTTCAAGCACAGGAAGTTGATATAGAAGGTAATGGGCAAGTAATTGTTCGATCAGTTGACGGATACACAGTTGCTCTTTCGGTGGAGGAAGTGTTGCAGGAGGATAATGTTTATCTTGCCTATGAAAGAAATGGAGAACCTTTGGGAACGAAAGAAGATGGTGGCAGTGGTCCATACCAAATCATTATACGGAATGATCCCTTTAGTCAGCGGTGGACTAAGTTTGTTGTAGAGGTGGAGCTACAGTGACCTGGGCCATTGAAATAAGAAATCTTACCTTCCGTTATCCTGGAAGAGATACATACATATTACAGAATGTTAATCTCAAGATAAAACAAGGCGAGACAGTAGCTATTGTTGGATTAAGTGGTAATGGTAAAAGCACCCTATGTTATTGCATCAGTGGTATTATACCCCATATTTATGGGGGAGATCTCCAAGGTGAAGTCTTTTTATTTGATCAACCTATAAAGGATTTGAAAAGGAGTGAAATGGTTACAAAGATTGGGATTGTATTTCAAGATCCAGATACCCAGTTATTCTCACCAACGGTGGAGGATGAGGTAGCCTTTGGACCAGAAAATTTATGCCTTGATAGATGGGAAATTGATCGTAGAATAGAGGAGGCTTTGAAGGTGGTGGGGATGGAGAATCATCGGCTTAGTAATCCTAACCATTTATCAGGAGGTCAAAAGCAACTGGTTGCCCTAGCTTCAGTGCTAAGTTTAGAACCTGATATTTTCGTTTTTGATGAGGCTGTATCTCAAGTGGACAAAGATGGAAAGCTGGCCATTAAAAATAAAATTCTAACCTTAAAAAAGGAGAAAAAAACCATTATTATGGTTGAGCATGATTTTACCAATCTTGACATAGCTGATCGTGTAGTAGTATTGAAGGAAGGAAGACTTCAAGAGTTTGAGGGATGGTTATAGGAATAAGGAGTGGTTATTCTGTATTATATAGAGCTAGAGAATGTGGAATTTGGTTATGAAAAAAATAAAGACATCATTAAAAATACCTCTCTCCAAATGTTTCAACAGGATTTTACTGCCATTATAGGTCCAAATGGAGGAGGAAAAACCACCATAGGAAAGTTAATGGCCGGAATCTTAAAGCCTTCAAAAGGTAGGGTAATGATTGATGGTGTAGACAGCAGAGATATGAAGTTAGGGGGTATTGGACAGAAAATAGGTTATTTGTTTCAGAATCCTGAGCGCCAAATTTTTGCTCCTACAGTAGAAGAGGATTTAACCTTTCCCTTAGGGTTAAAGGGGATAGATAAGCAAAAGGCTGAGAAAAAAGCAGAGGAAATGATGGAAACCTTTCACTTAAGTCATTTAAGGGGTGCGTTTCCCTTTACATTAAGTCAAGGAGAAAAGCAGCGCTTAGCACTTGCTGGTGTTTTTATGAATGACCCATCTTTTGTCATTTTGGATGAACCTACAACAGGCCTAGACCCAGAACGCAGAAAAATACTTTCTAATATACTTGAAGAGTTGCATAAAAAATCAATTGGCATAACCATCATCAGTCATGATGAGGATTTTATCCATCAGCATGCAACTAGAATAATAGAAATAGTGGGAGGGAAAGTGCTTGCAGATACAAGAAAAAAAGCTAGATCCTAGAACAAAGCTGACAATGGTCTTATGGATATCCAGCTTGGCAGTATTTATAAGAAATATAAATTTTTTAACAGGCATATTACTGATAACCATTATGATCTCCCTTGGAGTCGGCAGCAATCCATTAACTGTTGTGAAAAAGATGAAACGGCTTCTAGGAGTATTTGTTGCTATCATTTTTATTCAAAGCATATTTACAAAAGGGGAAGTATCCATCATTGCTATAGGTGGCATCGCCTTCCTAACTAGGGAGGGTATCATTAAAGGAGTTGAATTGGCATTAAGAATGGCTATCATTATAATTTCTGCCACCATTGTAGCCACATCAAATCCTCGAGAAATTATCCAAGGGTTAGTTCAATGGAGGGTTCCTTATGAAATAGCTTTTATGGTCTCAATTGCAATTCGATTCCTACCATTATTGGTTGAAGAAATAAAAGATACAGTAACAGCTATACAGTTAAGAGGTGTTGAACTTGAGGGGATTCCTATGGGGAAAAAAATTAGAATATACTCCTACATTTTCATGCCAGTAGTGGCCAGTACCCTTATGAAGGCTAGAAAGCTTTCAACAGCCATGGAAACTAGAGGATTTGCAGCTTATCCCAGTCGTACAAGTTTTAAGGTGCTAAAAACGTCTACTTTAGATTACAGCATAATGGCCATATCTTGGTTAGCTGCCATTTGTACAATCAAAGCCTATTTGATAATGAAGTAATAAGGAGGACAATTATGAAGGTTTTTACTGTATGCGGTATTACACAATCAGGCAAGACAACAACAATTGAAAATATTATTAGGGAATTAAAAAAAAGAAGATATTCTGTAGGCAGCGTCAAGGAGATTCACTTTGAAGCTTTTGCTATTGATGAAAAGGGAAGTAATACAGATAGACATCGTAGGGCGGGGTCTGAATTGGTAACAGCAAGGGGTTATTATGAGACGGATGTTTTATTTCCTACAAGGATTTCTATTGAAGAAATCTTAAGGTTTTATCATCAGGATTATGTAGTGTTAGAAGGTGTAACCGATAGTAATGTCCCTAAAATTATTACTGCCCATACTATAGAGGAGATTGAAGAAAGGCTGGATGGGAGGGTATTTGCCATATCCGGGAGAATTGTAAATGAAATTCAGGAGTATAAAGGTATACCCGTTATCAGCACCATAGATGAAGTAACAAAGCTAGTTGATTTAATAGAAGAAAAGGTCTATGAAAAGCTTCCAGAGTTTCCTAAGGAGTGCTGTGGAGCCTGTGGGTATGACTGTATAGAGCTGGGAATTAAGATTCTAAAGGGAGAAGCAAAGCGTGAAGACTGTATTATCTCTCAAGAAGCAATTGAGCTTCTAATTGATGATAAGACAATACCCATGGTTCCATTTGTTCAAAATATACTCTACAATGCTGTAACAGCTGTGGTGAAGGAACTGGAGGGTTATAAGAAAGGACATAAGATTACTGTCAAGATAGGTGAAAAATAATGTTTCCCCATGAAGAATTTCAAAAAAACACAAACACAGAAAGATACACTGTTGAGGGAAAATTCTATAGTAAAAAGAATGAAGTATATAAAGTTAAATGTTTTGAAGAAAACATGAATTATAGCAAGATACTTGTTGTAAAAAAGTACCTCCAATCCCTTACTAATATGGAAAATGAAATATATTTTCTAACAGAGCTTTACCAGAGGGGAGTGGCGGTTCCTAAAATATATCGTGTTGAAAATAATTGGGTCATTCTAGAGTACATAGAAGGAACTACCCTATTAGAGCTACTAGAAGCAGCTGAAAACAACAGTAGCCACCTACAACACTATCAATGCCAAGTTAAAAACTATCTAACAAACCAATTACTTAATTGGCTTGAGGGTTTCTATTTTTATACAAGAGAAGTTACTGGTAAAAACTTCATCCTAAAGGATATTCACCTAAGAAACTTTATTATGAAAGATCATTTGGTGGGAGTAGATTTTGAAAATTGCTGTGAAGGTGAAGTTGAAGAGGACATGGGGAGATTATGTGCATTTATTTTGACCTATGATCCTGTTTGGACCCCATGGAAAATGCATCTGGTAGAAGAATTATTAACTGAGGCTATAAAAAGATTCGATCTCGATGAAAAGAAATTGATGGGAGAGGTTGGAAAAGAAATAGATGCTATTAATAAGAGACGTAAAGTCTTTATAAACAAAGATTTGAATTGCCTCTAGTATTACTAGAGATTTTATATTCAATATAATATTAAATATAGGGGGAATAAAAATGAGAAAAAGTAAAGTAATGGTGTTTTTAATGGTAATGATGCTGATATTAACAGCCTGTAGGCAGGCAGAAGAGACCCAAGGCCAGGAGATTGAATGGACAATTGAAATTCAATTGGCGGATGGTAAAGATGTGGCCTTTACGAATCTAGATATGGAAACAATCGGGTTATCAGACTATGTTGCTGAAAGAAAGAATAAGGAAGAAATGGAAGAAAAACAGCTTACAGGTGTTACATTCGATCAGTTATTAGAGCATATCGGTGTAGAGGGCTATGGAATGGCGACAGTAGAAGCAGTAGATGGTTACTCAAGAGAATATGTCCCAGAAATGCTAGAGGGTGATGGTGCCATTTTAGCCATCAAAGTAGATGGTAAAGATGCTGAACCTATTGAATTTGCTGTGGATGGCAAAGGAAGCAATTGGTGGATTAAGCAGGTGGCGAAAATAGTTATTAGTGATTAAATTTCAGGTGGAAAGACAATTTAAAATTTACTACAGGACAAAGGTTCTGTAGTAAATTTTTTAGGACACATTTCTTAAAGACAATACTTGATCATTTGAGATTTTATTGGAATCTAAATTAATATCAAGCTATTGTCCAGATTTCTAATACCAAAACTTATTCCAACAGTATATGTAAGGAACAAGGGAGACTTTCTATGATGAAAAAAAGAAATGCTATATATGTAGGACTTATTTTAGCACCGCTGATCTGTATTTTTCTATCATTATTTATTGGCAGATATCCATTATCTTTTGCCACGATTGTAAGGGTTTTGGGTAGTAGAGTAATGAATAATAGTTCCTATTATCCAGATATTTACGAAACAATTATTTGGGACATAAGATTACCACGGGCCTTGTTAGGGGCACTGGTAGGGGGATGCCTTGGTATTAGTGGGGCAGCCTTTCAAGGGCTGTTTCGCAATCCTTTAGTAGACTCAGGGATTTTAGGGGTGAGCTCTGGTGCTGGATTTGGTGCAGCTTTAGCAATAATCCTTTTTAATAATGTCCTTATGATATATATTTTATCCTTTATATTCGGTATTCTAGCAGTGTTTTTGAGCTATTTAATAGGTAGGATATATAACACAACGCCAACCATTATGCTGGTTTTGGGGGGTGTTATTGTTTCATCTGTTTTTTCTTCTCTGGTGTCGCTTATAAAGTATGTGGCTGATCCATATAACCAATTGCCTACTATTGTTTTTTGGCTGATGGGGAGTTTGGCCACAGCAAGCTATCATGATATCTCAAGAGCAATTTTACCTATGCTAGTTGGCATTACTGGTTTAATCCTTATTAGATGGAGAATCAATGTTCTTTCCATGGGAGATAGAGAGGCTCAAGCCTTAGGCATTAATGTAAAGCTAAGCAAAGGAATCGTCATAGCTTGCACCACCCTAGCTACTGCTGGGGCTGTCAGTGTAAGTGGCATTATAGGTTGGATAGGCCTTGTAATTCCCCATATTGGAAGAATGCTAATTGGAAATGACAATAAGCTATTAATCCCTGCTAGTTTCTCCCTAGGAGCTTGCTTTCTAATTGTGATCGATAATATTGGAAGAGCAATTACTGGAAGTGAGCTCCCCTTAAGTATTTTAACAGCATTGGTGGGAGGACCATTCTACGTGTTTTTATTGAAGAAAACAAAGGGAGGAGGATGGTAAAATGAGCCTAATTCAGGTAAAGGGATTAAATTTTTCCTATGGCAATAGAACTGTTTTTAAAGATGTTAATCTCTCATTAGGCAAGGGCCAGATACTATGTTTGTTAGGACCTAATGGCTGCGGAAAAACAACTTTATTGGATTGTATCCTTGGTTTACTGAAACCCAATCATGGAGCAATTACCATAAACAATAGAAATATATCTTCAATGGAGCCCCATGAAATAGCACAAAAAATAGCATATGTTCCTCAAGCCCATAATAAAACATTTCCATATCGGGTTATAGATATAGTGTTGATGGGTAGGGCAGCCTATACCTCTGCCTTCTCTTCACCTAATGATGAAGATATGAAAATAGCAGAGGAAGCTTTGAGGGTAGCAGGAATTCATGAATACAAAGAAAGAATTTATACAGAGCTGAGTGGGGGTGAGGGACAACTAGTAATGATGGCAAGGGCATTGGCCCAACAAGCGACTATTATGATTTTGGATGAACCTACAGCACATTTGGATTTTAAACATGAATTAATGATATTGGAAACCATTGTGCAACTAGTTAAAGAAAGAGGATTGTCACTGATTATGGCTACCCATTTCCCTAACCATGCTTTTTACTTTGAAAACAATGACATTAACACTTCTATTGTAATGATGAGTAATAATAGAATTACCCTAGCAGGACCTCCTAGTGAGGTGTTATCAGAAAATAATATGAGAGATATATTTAATGTACAATCAAAGGTGTTATCCTACTTAACTGGAACCAAAGGAAGATCAAATTATATTATTCCACTAAACACCTGTGAAAAAGTTGAAAGGATGATTTAGATGAGAAAATTAGCTTTGATTCTTATGATCTTATTATTAGTCCAATTTGTTGGAGGATGTGTTCAGAATACAGGTATGGAATCAAGTGAAATACAGATTGAAACCATTAAAGTAATAGATAGTGATGGAAGAGAAGTTGAAGTCCCTAAAGAGGTAGAGAGAATAGCTACTTTGTTCTCAGTTTCTGGCCATGTTGTGACTTTATTGGGTAAGGGTGAGAATATTGTTGCTGTTGGTGGGGGACTGCAGAGGGACTTGCTTTTATTAGAAATATGTCCAACCATAAAAGATGCCTATGTGCCAAAGGTAAGTGGCGATGTAAATGGAGAGGAACTGGCAAAGTCTAGACCTGATGTGGCCCTAGTAGACAGGGATATTGTTAGTAGCAGGGGGGAAACAGAAGTTTATGATAAGTTGGGAATTCCATATTTAGTAGTTGATTTCAACAGTATAGAGGATCAGCAGAATATGGTGTCAATGGTAGGGAAAGTGGTTGGAGCAGAGGAAAAGGCTGCTGAATATATTCAGTATTATAATGAAAGTATAGAGATGGTTTATGACAGGGTAAAAAATATACCAGAAGATAACAAACTAAGGGTGTATCATTCTACAAAGGAAGCTACAAGAACGACACCAGCTGGAAGCCTTCCTGTAGAGTGGTTGAAAAAAGCAGGTGGCATCAGTGTTTCAGCTACCCAAGACCTACGACTGGTGGGAAACAACCACTATACCACTATAGAACAAATCCTTTTATGGGACCCCGATGTTATCTTTGTAAATGACGATGGTATTGATGAATATATTATGAATCATGACCATTGGAAGAATTTAAAAGCAGTTCAGGAAGAGAAGGTCTATCTACTACCTAATGGCGTATCAAGATGGGGGCATCCTAATTCTATTGAAACCCCGTTGGTGATTATATGGGCAGCTAAAACCCTTTATCCAGATTATTTTCAAGATATTGATATGGTAGATGTTACAAAGAAATTCTATAATAATTTTTTCAACTATCATCTTACTGACGAACAAGTTCAACAATTATTAAGTGGTAAAAACATGAGAACACAAAAAGAATAGATTTTGGGGGTGAATGTATGGAGATAATAGTATCCATAGATGATACAGATAATATGGAAAGCAAGGGGACAGGGGAGCTAGCTCAGGAGATAGCCAATACCATAGAGAAAAATAAATGGGGAGAAGTGTCAAAAATTACACGACATCAGTTGTTGGTTCATGAGGATATCCCCTATACCTCCCATAATAGTGCTATGGCTTTTGAAGCAGATATTGATGATAATTGTCTACAAACAATTATAGAATTTTCTATAGATTACTTAAAAAAAGAAAGTGCAGCAGAATCCGATCCTGGATTATGTGTAGTAGTTCTCGATGATTTGTTGAGTGAAGAAAAATTAATTGAATTTGGAAAAAAGGCAAAGTGTGAAGTACTGTCGAAGGAAGAAGCATATAACTTGGCTAAAACTTTAAAAATTCATCTCTCGGAGCATGGGGGTACAGGACAGGGAGTTATAGGAGCTTTAGCTGGAGCTGGTCTTCGACTAAGTGGAAATGACGGCAGATTTAAAGGTAACCATATAGTATCGACTAGAGACAATATTATGGCAGTAGGTGAAATTCGTGTTTCTACAGGTATTGATGTTGTAAAAACCTTAGATGGAGAAATGTTAAAGGATAATGAGAGGATTTTTTTAAAGGATAAAATAAAAACTGTATTACTTCAATATCAAGAAGTTTTATTAGTAGAACCAATAGAAGGACAAAAAGGTGAAATTTTATGGCAAAATTGTTCAAAACAAAAGTTAAGGAATTATTAAGGGAGGAATAATATGTATTTCTTCAAAAATTCTAAAGAAGAAGCTGAATTTATAGGAGGAAAAAGTGATTGGACTAGAGCAAAAGAAATAGCAGAGACATGTTTGTTTTTTAAAGAAGATGTAGAGGATGAGCTTGTAGCGGATGATTTAAGATCTTGCTATAATTGTCGATTAAGACGATGGACAGAAAAGTCTTTTGTATGTTGTGGCGATCTTTCTTTATGAAACCTCAACGTTTAAAGACAAACACATAAAAATATAGTAAAATAGATGTATATGGTTAGGGGGTGATTTTGCTTTATGGAATATAAGTTTCGTATTTGGTTAACACAGAACAATAATAAGGTATTTGGTGAAGGTCCATTAAAGTTATTGAAAAAAATTGAAGAATTAGGTTCCTTAAGACAAGCGGCAATTTCAATGGAGATGTCCTATAGTAAAGCATGGAAAATTATTAAGAATATAGAAGAAGAACTACAAATCCCGATATTAGAACGGCACATTGGTGGTAAAAAAGGTGGGGGGTCCACCATAACTAAAGAAGCAAGAGATTTTATACATAAATATGAGGTACTTAAAAGCAAGATAGAAACAATGATACAAAAAGAAATACAATCTTTTTTAAAAGATTAATTTTTTTACCTTTCGTTATACTTTTTAAAACATAACGATTTTTCATTACATTAAGGACTAGGATAAGCCTAGAGATCACTTTACATCTACAAGGAGGCATACAGAATGAAAAAAAGAAACTTATTACAAATAATCATCATTTCATTGGTTTTATCTATTACAATTACTGCCTGTTCTTCACCCCAGAACAAGGGGAAGCAATTAACAGAAAAAAATGAATTGCATATAGCTGCAGCTGCCAGCCTAAGATTTGCTTTTGAAGAAATAGGTATGGTTTTTGAAGAGGAGACCAACACAAAGGTAATTTTTCAGTTTGGTTCTTCTGGAAACCTAGCCCAACAAATTATTAATGGTGCTCCTATAGACTTATTTGTAGCGGCTGACACTAAATTTGTTGAAGATTTAATAGAAAATGGGGATATCATAGAGGAAACTAAAAACGTATATGCTATTGGAAGAATTGTATTGGCAGTAAATAGGAACGCCAATATAGAGGCAACAACCTTAGAAGATTTATTATCTAGTGATATAAAACATATAGCTCTAGCAAATCCCAATCATGCTCCTTATGGATTAGCAGGAAAGGAAGCCTTAGAAAACAAGGGACTATGGGACTTGATGGAGGAAAAATTAGTTTATGGAGAAAATGCTTCTCAAACTATGCAATTTGTACAGATGGGTAATGCACCAGTAGGCATAATTCCACTGTCTATTGCTAATGTAGAAGAAATTGACTTTTTTTTAATTGATGAAGAACTCCATAACCCAATAGAACAAATGCTAGGGGTAGTCAGCCATTCTAACAATCAAGAGTTTGCAAAAGACTTTGCTAAATTTGTGAATAGTACTGAGGGAAGAATCATTATGAAAAAATATGGATTTGATTTACCCTAAATAAGGAGGAACAACTATTGAATTGGTCACCAGTATATTTATCTTTAAAAATAGCGTTTTATTCTACAGTTATAACTGCGTTTATTGGAATCCCAATGGGATGGTTATTGGCTAGAGGTAGGTTTATTGGCAAAGATATTCTTTCTTCCATAGTTACTTTACCAATGGTTTTACCACCAACTGTTCTAGGGTATTATCTATTAATATTAATCGGAAGACAAAGCATTATTGGCAGATGGCTGCAAAGTGCTTTCAACATCAACTTGGTTTTCACATGGCAAGGGGCTGTGTTGGCAGCCACGATTGTTTCCCTTCCTTTAATGATTCGAGGGGTACAGGCTAGTATAGAAAGTGTAGATACAAATCTTGAAGATGTTGCAAGAACTTTAGGAAAGTCAGAGTGGACAGTATTTTTCCGTATTACCCTACCATTAGCTTGGCAAGGGATCGTTGCAGGTACAGTACTTGCATTTGCTAGGGCAATGGGAGAGTTTGGTGCGACCTTAATGGTAGCAGGGAATATTCCAGGAAAAACCCAAACCCTATCTATCGCAATTTATGATGCAGTGCAAGGGGGTAATTATCAGCAGGCAAATTTTTTAGTTGTGTTGATTAGCGTTATTACCATCATAAGTCTATTATTACTCAATAAATTTACCTATATTAGAAAGTGGTGAGGATTTTGCTAAAAGTGAAAATACAAAAGAAGCTTGATGACTTTGTATTAGACAAGGAATGGGAAGTTAGAAAAGGAGAGGTCATTAGTCTTTTTGGACCATCAGGGTCAGGAAAAAGTCTAAGCCTTCAAGCTATCGCTGGGCTTGTTACTCCTGATGATGGATATATTGAGATTAATGAACAATTGATATTTCATAAAGAAAGGAAAATATGTGTTCCCTCGAGGGATAGGGGTATAGGTTATGTTCCCCAAAACTATGGGCTTTTTCCTCATATGAAGATTGATGAAAACATTATGTTTGGCATGGTGGAAAAAGATAAAAATATAAAAGAAGAAAAAATGATGAAATTATTAAGTTGTGTAGGGTTAGAAAACAAAAGAAACAAGTATCCTCAGCACCTATCAGGAGGAGAAAAACAAAGGGTGGCTATTGTTAGGGCTTTAGCTACTAATCCTAAAGTACTATTATTAGATGAGCCCTTCTCGGCTGTAGATATTCCTATACGAAAAATTTTGCGTAATGAAATAAAAGAGTTTTTAACACGATGGAATATGCCGGTGGTGTTGGTAACCCATGATCCAGAAGATGTGGAGGTACTAGCAACAGAGGTTGTAGATTACTGTTAAGTGATGTTGTATAGAAAAAGCATTTTAACAAATTATCGACCTAGATACTATAGGAAAAAACATGGAATTGAGGTTAGGTTATGGATTGTGTTATATTGAATTGAGAAGATTAAGTCTAGTATTTTTAAATATTAATATACTGTCCTATGGAGAGATGAACAAATGAGGAATAAAGTAGTATTAGTACATGGATTTAATAAAGATCATAATGATATGATAGTATTAAAGAAAAACCTAGAAAAAATGAATTATCATGGACTGTTAGTAAATTTGCCCTTGACATTTAAAACAATAGATGGCTGTAGGGCTATTTTTGAAAGTAAAATAAAAACTATATTAGATAGATCAAATCAAGATGAAAAGATTTACCTTGTTGGACATAGCACAGGGGGATTAATTATAAGAAACTTTTTATCTACTACAAAATATTTAAATAGAATATCTAGAGTTGTTTTAATAGCAACGCCTAATCAAGGAAGTGTACTTTCAGATTTATTTAACAAAGCTATTCCACGTAGGTTAAATGTATTTAAAACATTAGAATCTTTAAAAACTGACAACGTTAAGAAGCTGCATTTAAAAAATATAATTGACACTGTTGAAGTTGGAGGTATTGCAGGAAATAGAAACAATTTATTATTAGGACATCTAATAAATGAAGAGAATGATGGAAGAGTTGAAGTTAGCTCTGTAAAATATAGAGGTTTAAAAGATTTTATTATTCTTCCTTATGGCCATAAGGAAATACACTATCAATTTGAAACTGCAAAATTAGTAGATAGTTTTTTGCAAAATGGTAAGTTTTGCAGGTAAAATATATAACACTATTTATCCAATCATAAATACAATATAGTCATTGCTTTAACTACAGTTTATCTCTTTGGACATAAAAGATGGGTTAGGCGAAATAGACGGAAGGGATAAGAACTATTTATATAACACAATAGGAGAAGAGAATATAAATATTACTTAAACTCTTGCAATCAATGATTCTCTGCAATATTATGGCATTCAAAGCTTCAAAGGCATACAATAACAATAACCAAAGCGTTCACATTACAGCGTATAAATTCTTATATATCAGGAGGTATTATTATGAAGAGGTGGATAAACGAAATATTTGAGTCTACAAAGCAATATACTATGTGGGATTTTAGTCTTTTGAAAATTTGTCTTGTCTCTATGGGCATACTCTTTGGAGTCTATTTTTCACAATTCTTTTTGTCTTATATATCTATAGTGTGGATTATAGCTATAGTCTCATATGTTTTTATTATGTATAAAACATTTGTAAAATATTTCAGGAGAAAAAGTTCAAGGAAATAATATGGTCATGGCACGTTAGGCATCATACCTATAGAAGTAATAGAACAGATAATGACACAAAAGAAATTTTAGAATGTGATAAAAAAGTGTTGAATTAATGTATGGTAATTTCAAAATGTAAAAAGCAGCTGTATATCAATACTGACATAGAAAATATTATAATTTAGTAAGTTTGAATTTTAAGGGTAAATAGGCTATTAAAATAGATTTTAATAAGGGTTTAGGGGGAGACTATTTGAACAATGAAGAAAATTTCATACTTTTTAAAAAAATGTTTGAGGAAACATTTTATAATCCTAAATTTAAAACCAGAAAATTTCATGAACTGGATCAAGATCTAGAGGGGCTACAAGATACAATTGCAGGTCCATTTTATAGTATATATACAAATAAGAACTGTGATTATGTTTTTGAAGGAGATAGAGAGGTATTTAAAGGTATAAAAAGTTGTGAAGACTATCTAAATTGGTGCTTAGATATCATTAAAGATTATAAAAATATGGTGAATGAAATAAAGGCCTGTAGTGAGGATGAGAAAGAAGATAAAGAGGTATTATTATCTAAAGCAATAGTAATGGAGAAGATGTCTTATTTGGCTTTTAATATACAAAACGATATATTGAATGAGTAATATATCTTAAAATAGTACAATTTTCAAATATTAGGACTGAAATATATGGGATAGTGATAGTTAATAAATCGTCAAGGATCACATCGGACCACATTCACTCTTAGGGTAAAGATTTGGGGCATGGTGAGGGTTAGGAATGGCAAAACGGTATAAAAAACCGTCCGCTATTGAAAAGTATAGCTTATCTAAGACGAAAGATTTATGATGTGTTCAAAGACTGTAATATGCAGGCAGGGCTCCGTGGGGCATACGGATTCGTATAACGGAGGCTTAACAGACATCAGAAGGGGATTTTTAGAGAAAGTCTGACGCTGTTAAGCCCCAGGGCGTTATATGCCATCCCTGCTGCAAAATAGTGGTAATAGCTAAAAGGAAGATGTTAGAGATAATCATATCTGATGAAAAGGGTGAGATAAATGTGGTAGTTGATACAATTCAATACTATTAAAAGGGGGAAGGGCAGATGCCATTAAAAACAAATATGAAATATAAATTAGTTTTACTAGTCTTGTTACCGCTTATAGTAGGTTGTTACGTTGAGGGACTAATGAGATTAGGAATGACAAGAAATAATCAGGTGTATTTTCAACTAGCCAGTCTTTTGCATGTTCCTTGGATATATGGCGGTGGTATGGCAATTTGGTTTTTTGTGGGAAGAGCATTTGGTAATTTAAACATGAATGCAACAAAAAGTTTTATTTTAGGCAATATTGCATGGAGTATTTTAATTAGTCTATACATTTGGCAATTGTTATTAGACATTACTAGTAGAAACGCTTTTTTAGTAAACACAGCTCATTATTATGCTTTAGGCTTTTTAGGATCAGGGATTCGTATTATAACATTATTTACAAATGACATCCAAGTAAGTATAGCTTTGATAATCGCTTATTTTTTAATGCTTGTAGTATTTAGCTTAGGATTTTATTCGGCATTGAAATCTAAATCATCAGAATCTAATTTGTCAAGTTGATTAATAAAAGTAATAGTTGATAAGGCCACATCATCTATTAAATCTACCACACTTAGATACGTTGTTCAAGATACTTAGAATCGCTACTTAATTTTTGCACAACTGAAGAATATAAATAAAATTCAAGTAATAACAGCTATGGGAAATCCTGCCTATGGTGCTGACAGCAAAATTATTACTGATACAAAAGAAATAAGACTATTTGTTGATACTTTCAATAGTGCACTTATTGGTAACAAGATTGATAGTAAAGATATTGGTGTTGCTAGTGCAAGTTATTACTATTTCTATTTTAACGATGAATTATTAGCTGTATTTACCTTCAATTTCAATGGAAATGACACAAATATCATTTGGCATAACAACAATTATTATTGTGTTAATTACGATGAAAATCTAAAAACACCATTTGAATTATATCGAAACTCTAATGCAGAGGTTATTATAGTAGATGAAAGAGGTAATAAAATGGAAAGACCTCAAGAGTAAGTTCGTGAGAAGAATATGTGCTTGTATTCAACTCTTCTCATTTTGATATTGGAGGATGATATTATGTTTTTTAAAATTAGCGTTGTTTTACTAGGTTTACTAGCACTAAGCACAGTTTACCATCAGATACAAAAAAAAATTGAAGTTAACAAGAATCCGGCTCCTGGCGAAATGATCAGAGTTGGAGACGGAAGAATGCATATCTATGGCAAAGGAGAAGGGTCACCTGCAATATTATTTACATGTGGTAATGGTATGGGATTTACCCTAGGCAATTATTATCCTGTCTTTTCCGCATTAGCAAAAAAAACTAGGGTTGTGATTTATGACCGCTTTGGGTACGGGTGGAGTGATTCTACTTCAAGGCCAAGGACTATGAAACAAATTAATGAAGATCTTTATGAATTACTTGATAAATCACCAGAAACTGGTCCCTTTATTTTGGTGGGACATTCTTTAGGAGCCACTGAAGTAGTGGAATTTGCTCAGCGCTACCCAGAATTGGTAGTAGGTGTAGTTACACTGGATGGAACCTCTCCGACATTCTATAGAAATAGAAAAAGTCTTCATGCCCAGAACACTGTTGCGGCTGCTATAGCGAGGTTGTTAAGTGCAACTGGATTATTAAGGATATTAACTAACATTAATCTGTTGTCCACCGCAGGAGCTTCAAGTCCAAAAGAGATAGTAAAAATAACTAACATGATGACATATAACAGAGTCTACAGTCATGAAGCTGTAGAGGAAGTAAAAGCTCTGATAAATAATGACCAGGAGCAAAGCACTCTTGGGGATATCCCTGTTTTGATTTTGACAGCAGATAACCTAAAAATGAAGAAAAAACAGGCAGAAATATATCAGTACTTTGTAAATAGCCAAAAGGAACTGTTAACCTTGTCTTCGAAGAGTAGGCAAAAGATAATCGAAAATGCAGATCACTTCTTTCCAATTAAAAAGCCTGATATTGTTATTGAAGAGCTACTGAATTTTCTTGATACATTGTAGACCGGTGCATCATCTAAGGCTCAGTGATTCTGTATTTCTATCTGAGGACATTTACTCAACCCTCTCACTGGGTGTAAGCACCGCTAAGGGGTATTCCTATCGGGGCCAGTTGGAAGGGGTTGGGAATGGAAGAGACGTTATGTGTAATAGTCGCTATCGGGTATTCAATTTTGGTCTTTCATGATAGAGATTAACAAGTTTTACATAACATTAATAATATAGAGCTAAATAACATTTTTTAAACCATAAAAGCATTAGTGAAAATGAGGTGGTATTCTTGAAAAAAGTAAAAATATTACTATTATTTTTTATCATATTAATAATTACTGGCTGTAATAAATACATTGAAAATCAAAGTATAGAAAATGACGGAACAAAAGTCATAATAATAGGGCATTATACTAAACCTAAATCTATAAATAATGAAAACACAATTATAGTTGATAGACATGGAAGAGAATATTTAGAGTTTATAGTGGAAGGAGTCATATCAGACTTTGAGCTTGTTGGTTTAGAATGGGACGATGCTGAAAATGCTTTAAAAGAAAAGGATGTTTTAACTGAATTAGGCAAGTTAGAGAATAAGACAGTTATCATAAAGACATTCCTACCAGAGGGAATTCCCTTTGAAAAAATAAAATGGAAAAGCACAGCTGGTAATAGTTATGACTATATAATTGCAGAATATTCTTTAGTTGGTGAATGTGAAAATTATTTAGAACTTAATATTGAATAATTAGAGAATAGAGACTATTAAAGATAAATTATTTATGTTATTGAATAGGGTATTCTTTTGGGGCCCAGTTCGAAAGTGTCAGGAATGGCAGAAACGTTAGCTGACACCACAATGTCAGGGCAGGATGTTGGGGTTAATGGTTTGCCTGATGTTACTGAACATCAGATGAAAAATGTGGTGCGACAAGAAGTCGCTAGATGGTAGTGTTTCAATAAGAAGCTATGTTAGTTACTAAACATATCCCTGCTCGAAACTGCACTCCGAGTAATTGGTCTGTAGGTTGCATGAGAGTTAAATACCTAATGTATCTGTTTTACACAGGAGCAATACAGGGTTAAGGGAAGAATGGGAGAGTATAAGCGAAAGCTGAATCTTTGTAATCTTCGTTAACATCAATAAGTGTACTGTGGAGAAATAAGCTTACTATGGATAGGAAAGATTGTATCGCATTCCAATCGTGCAGTAACCCAAATATCCATCGGAGTAAAGAAGGATACTTACTCATTCGAATCTACTACTAGCGGAACTTGGTAAGCCCTTTGTGTTCCTCAATAAACAGAGGTAGGGTAATCGCAAGAAAACTACAATACCAGAGGGTAAAGGATTGTGGAGAAAGCAAATGCCAATAGGATGAAAGTCTAGGGGAATCCATAACCCGTTGGATAGGATTTCATAATCCACTCGAAAGAGGGCAGACTTCCACATGGTCATCAACATGAAAGAAAACGGAAAGAAGTATCTTTAAGGAGAGACATGTTTTGAAAACTATTAAAAAATTTAATACGTCGGCTGTTTCTCCACATATTGAGAGCTTTGAAATGATTAACTGGAAGAAAATAAACAAATATGTGAAGAAACTTCGCCAACGGATTTTTCGTGCCGAACAGTTGGGGCAAAAAAGGAAAGTAAGAAAGCTTCAAAGACTAATGATTAAAAGCAAAGCTAATCTACTACTGTCAATAAAAAAGGTTACACAAATTAATAAAGGTAAAAAGACTGCTGGGGTAGATGGGATTAATGCACTTACATCAAAGGATAGATTAGCACTATACAATCTACTCAAAGAGTATAACGTTAAATATATAAGACCTAGACCAGCAAAAAGGATATATATCCCAAAGAAGAATGGAAAAATGAGACCTCTTGGGATACCAATAATCAAGGACAGAATATTTCAGAATGTTGTAAAAAATGCCCTTGAACCCCAATGGGAAGCAAGGTTTGAATCATCATCCTATGGTTTTAGACCTAAGCGAAGTACCCGAGATGCCATTTGTAATTTATTCAGTAAGCTATCAGCAAGAAGTAGAAAACAATGGGTTTTTGAAGGGGACTTTAAAGGATGTTTTGATAATCTCAACCATCAATATATCATGGATTGCCTAGAAGGATTTCCTGCTAAAGATACCATATATAAATGGCTTAAGGCAGGATATGTTGATAATAACTCTTTTAATGATACAACTACAGGAACCCCTCAAGGCTCAATTGTGTCACCTTTACTAGCAAATATTGCTCTACATGGTATGGAGAAAGAACTCGGTGTTAAGTATTATCGGGATAGAGAATATTACAAAGTATCAAGAAACTCCGTGGGAATAGTAAGGTTTGCTGATGACTTTGTAATTGTTTGCAAAACAAAGGAAGAAGCTGCCACCATGTATGGAAAACTTGAACCATATCTTGAAAAAAGAGGATTAACTCTTGCAGAGGATAAAACAAAAATAACCCATATTAGCGAAGGTTTTGACTTTCTAGGATTCAACCTAAGAAAATATAAAACTAACAGCGGTATGAAGCTATTAATAAAACCATCAAAAGCAAGTGTGAAAAAAGCTAGAGAAACAATAAAGGGTTTATTTAAACAACTGAGGGGAAGACCAGTATCAGATTTAATCACAAAATTAAATCCTATTACAAGAGGAATAGGAAACTATTGGTCAAGTCAAGTGGCAAAGAAAATATATAGTAACATGGATAGATACATTTGGATTAAGGTGCGAAAGCATCTTAAGACTCTACATTCAAATAAATCCTTTAAATGGATTTACAAGAAATATTTCAAACCCGATTACACAGGTGTAAGTAAATCCCAATGGATACTAACAGACCCTCACAATCATAAAACACAACTATTCAAAATGAGCTATATACCAATAAGAAGGCATGTGATGGTGAGATACAAGAACAGTCCTGATGATGCAGGTCTAAAGGAATATTTTGAAGAAAGAGATAGGAAAGAATTTATAAGAGACAATGTTTTAAGTAGAAGGAAATTAGCGAAACGTAGCAATTATAAATGCAGGATATGTAGAGAGTCATTAGTTGGCGAGGAATCATTAAAAATTAATCAAATTGTTACCTTTAAATTGGGTGGAGATGAGCGATATGATAACCTAGAACTGCTACATAAAAGTTGTCATGAGCAACATCAGAAACTACTTGAGAACTATGGTGGAGGTAAGAATTTGCCAAAAGTCATGGAGTTCTTCAAGTGTAAACAAGTAGAACCCAATAGCCAAGAGGGATATAAGTTGATGAAGGAAGCTTTTAAGAAATTTAAATACCAACTAGTTTGAGGTAAAAAGATGGCTTGAGCCGTATGTTTTGAAAGAAACAAGTACGGTTCTTAGGGGGGAAAGGAGTTGAAAGACTCCCGACCTACTCGACCAATAAAAAATCGTAGGGAAGGGTCTTGACCCTTCCGTTATGAATGAATCTATTACAACAACGGAACGGTCAAGACCGTTCCCTACACATGTATCGGATATTGCAATGATGTCTTTTCTATTCAAGGTGCCATAAAATATATCCATTAATCTCCATAAGCGAAATGATATAAAGACAAATAAAGAACCACCTACTCTTATGAATAGGTAGTTCTTGAGGATATTTCTTTATTCAATACTTTCCATAGCTGCCTCTGCAAATTCTGTTACGACAATCTTGTCGTAATCTACCCTTTGGTTAAGCTCTCCAGCCTCTGTCATAACATCCTGCAATCTGTCTAACCCTTCCTCTGTTAATACTGGGTTTGGTGTCCAAGCCTCGATAGAACGATATCTTTCAACAACGTTGATAAGGATATCTAAATCGGCATCTGGAAAGTGGGGCTGTAGAGACTTAGCAACTGTCTCTGCATCATTTTCTGCAACCCATAGCATTCCCTTATAGATGGCATTTGTGAAGCTTTGAATAATTTCAGGGTTCTTTTCTATATAGCTTTTTTTAGCAGAATAAGCGGTATAAGGAATATAGCCACTTTCTGCTCCAACAGAGGCTACTACATAGCCTCTACCTTCTGCTTCAATCAAGGAAGCTGTAGGCTCAAATAATGTTGTATAGTCCCCTTCACCTCCAGCAAAAGCTCCTGCCATAACACCAAACTGTATATCCGTTCTTACATTAATGTCTTCTCCTGGAATAAGTCCATTATTTTTAAGAACGTATTCTAAGGTCATGTTTGGCATACCGCCTTTACGGCCTCCAAGTATTTCTTTTCCTCTAAGCTCTTCAAGGGTGAAATTTGGGCTAGGTTCTCTTGCTACAATGAAGGAACCATCCCTTTGGGTTAATTGAGCAAAGTTAACAGCATAGTCACTCATTCCTTGGTTATAAACGTAGATGGAGGCTTCTGGTCCCATAAAGCCAATCTGTATTTGATCGCTAAGGAGGGCTGCCATAACCTTGTCAGCACCTTTACCATCGATTAACTCAACCTCTAAGCCCTCTTCTTCAAAAAATCCCTGTGTAATGGCTACATATTGGGGTGCATAGAATACAGAATGGGTTACCTCCATTACAGAAATTTTTGTTAGTTCTGATTTTTGACTGCTACTACCACAGCCTGATAAAAGCAGGACACTAATCATAAGTAATACGATAAAAACACTAATAAGTTTTAAATGTTTCACTATAAATCCCTCCAATTTATATTGAGAAATAACCTCTATTTCATTATATTCTCAAGGACCAAATGTGTTCCTTCATCCTAAGGGAATTAGTCAAGTTAGTTAAATACTTAAAGTAAATGACAAAATAAGTATAGGATGGAAACAATAGACATAAAATTTATATATAGTGCAATGTAATGGAGGGGTGAGTATGTCTTTAAATATTAAGGTTTGTAGTAGTAAAAATAGATATGGCTATATTAGAGGGGAAATTGATAATTTTTATTGGTATGCTCTAGTCCATAAAGAAGAGGTAGAGTTTGGTCTTAATCCCAATAATTTATCGGCAGGACAGGGAAGGGTATCGAGATTATGTGTATATAAAGATGTACCTATGTATAACTACACCAAAAGATTGATTTATGCAAATTACAAAAGACAGTGGGAGGTATTTAATAGTGGTTATGAGGAGATGATTAGAAATTTAGTTGAATACTTAGATAGGAGATATTCTATACGGGTGGTGAAATAAATAGCAATATTGTCTGTTTGACATAAGAGGAAGGGATAAAAGAACACTTATAAAAATTTTGATATAATACGAAATTGTGTTATGATAAAAAGTAGAAAAACTTAAATAAACTCAGCAATGATGCTAGAAGAAATATATCGATGTTGAAAAGAGGTGTTTTATGAATCTACCAAATATCTTAACAATTATTCGGTTTTGTCTTATACCAATATTTATCCTAGTTTTCTTCTCTTCCTCAGAGCATAACCTTTTAATCTCATCCTATATTTTTATTTTAGCTGGGATAACCGATGTATTAGACGGTTATATTGCTAGAAAATATAATTTAGTTACAAAATGGGGACAAGCCATGGATCCTTTAGCTGATAAGTCTATGCAGTTGACAGTACTAATTTGTTTTACTATAAGAAGAATATTACCCCTATGGGCAATTGTTGTTGTAGCTGTAAAAGAACTATGTATGGTGATAGGAGGTATTTTCTTATACACCAAAAAGGAAAAAATCGTTATTCCTGCTAATAAATATGGTAAGTTTGCAACCATTATGTTTTATATAGCTATTTTAGCGGTGGCATTTGGATTTATCTATGGAAGAACTCTAGTTTACTTAGCAATTATAGTGACTATCTATGCATTCATTCGATATGTCATTGTAGGTCTAAAGACAGTCAAGGAATTTGATATGAAAAAATCCCTTGACAAATCCTATTAATTGGATATAATAAATATTAATTTTATATAGGAAAAGCTGTGAAAAAGAGGAGTAGACAATCAAACCTGTAGAGAGAAAAACCCATGGGCTGGAAGGTTTTTTAGGTCAATGATGATCGAAGGTAGCTTTAGAGCTTCTGCATTGAAGTCCTAGTAGGTGCAGACGGTTTATACCGTTACATAAATGAGCGTCTGTTATATAACTATAGCAGGAATTAAGGTGGTACCGCGAAATCAACCCTTCGTCCTTATCAATGATTAGGATGAAGGGTTTTTCTATTGAAAGTGTGGGATGATAAGGATGTTTTATATTGGTTTGCTTTTATTACTGATTGGTGCTTTGATGGTATATGGTACAGTACCTATTAGTAGAATATGCAACATAACTACTACAAAGGCTATGCTGTTCTTAAAGGGTAGTGGACTGGTGATAGCTATTGTAGGTGTAATATTTATATTTTTTAATGAAATTCCTAACTCATTAGAATTTTTAAAAATTATAAGATTTTAAAGGAGGCTAATAATATGATAAATAATTTGCCCAAAAACTATGATCCAAAGGAATTTGAAGGTCGTATTTATCAGCATTGGATGGAAAAGGATTATTTTAAAGCAGAACCAAACCCTGAAAAGGAACCCTATTGTATTGTGTTACCACCACCAAATATAACAGGTCAGCTGCATTTAGGTCATGCGTTAGATCATACCCTACAGGATGTTCTAATTCGTTTTAAAAGAATGCAGGGTTTTGAAGCCCTGTGGTTACCAGGAACAGACCATGCTAGTATCGCAACGGAAGTAAAGGTTGTAGAAAAAATAAAAAAAGAGGAAGGCTTGCTTAAACATGAGGTAGGTAGAGAAGGGTTTTTAAAGCGGGCATGGCAGTGGCGTGATGAATATGGTAGAGTAATCGTGGATCAAATGAAACAGCTAGGAAACTCCTGCGACTGGTCCAAGGAGAGATTTACCATGGACGAAGGCTGTAGTAAGGCTGTAGCGGAGGTTTTTATTCGACTTTATGAAAAGGGCTTAATTTATAGAGGAAATAGAATCATCAACTGGTGTCCAGATTGTAAGACTTCCTTATCAGATGCAGAGGTAGAGCATGAGGAAAAGGCAGGACATTTTTGGCATGTAAAATATCCTATCAAAGACAGTGATGAATTTATTGAAATCGCCACTACTAGACCAGAAACCATGTTGGGAGATACAGCTATTGCCGTACATCCTGAGGATGATCGATATAGGCATTTGATTGGGAAAATTGCTATTTTACCGTTGATGAATAGGGAAATCCCTATTATAGCAGATGATTATGTTGACCCTGAGTTTGGAACAGGAGCAGTTAAGATTACTCCCGCCCATGATCCTAATGACTTTGAAGTAGGTTTAAGACATAATCTACCACAAGTAGTTGTTATGAAGGATGACGCCAGCATTAATGCCAATGGAGGCAAGTATGAAGGCATGGCTAGATATGAAGCTAGAAAGCAGATTGTTAAGGATTTAGAAGAGCTAGGGTTATTAATCCATATTAAAGAAAGAACCCATAGTGTAGGACAATGCTATCGTTGTGATACGGTAGTTGAACCAATAACATCAGATCAATGGTTTGTAAAAATGGAGCCATTAGCAGCTCCTGCAATAGAAGCTGTTAGAAATGAGAAGATTAAGTTTGTACCACAGCGTTTTGACAAAATATATTATCACTGGTTAGAAAATATTAAGGACTGGTGTATTTCTAGACAGTTATGGTGGGGACACAGGATACCGGCCTACTATTGTCAAGATTGTGGTGAACTTGTAGTTGCTAAGGAAGCACCAACGAAGTGCGGCAAATGTGATAGTAGTGATTTCAAACAGGATGAAGATGTGTTGGATACTTGGTTTAGTTCAGCCCTGTGGCCTTTTTCTACACTTGGATGGCCTGAAACAACTAAGGAATTAGAGTATTTTTATCCAACGGATGTGCTAGTAACAGGCTATGATATTATCTTCTTCTGGGTTGTTCGTATGGCCTTTTCAGGGCTAGAGTTTATGGAGGAAATTCCTTTTAAACATGTATTTGTACATGGTTTAGTAAGAGATGCTCAGGGCAGAAAAATGAGTAAATCCCTTGGGAATGGTATAGATCCATTAGAGGTAATAGATCAGTACGGAGCAGATGCTTTAAGGTATACACTGGTTGCAGGGAATTCCCCGGGGAATGATATACGATTCCACATGGAAAGACTGGAAGCCAGTAGAAACTTTGCCAACAAGCTTTGGAATGCTACACGGTTTGTATTGATGAATTTAGATGAAGATGAAGTTTCCTATGGGGATGTGAAAAATTATTTAAATACAGCTGATAAGTGGATTTTATCTAGGTTAAATCATGTTTCTAGAGAAATAACAGAAAACATGGAGAAGTTCGAGCTAGGATTAGCCCTTCAAAAAACCTATGATTTCATTTGGAATGAGTACTGTGATTGGTATATTGAATTAACCAAAACCCGGTTATATGGTGAGGACATAGATAGAAAAAGAGCAGCCCAATACACACTAACCTATGTACTAGAAAATATACTGAAGCTATTACATCCATTTATGCCTTTTATTACTGAAGAGATATGGCAAAGCATACCTTCATTTAAGGAAAGTGTTATTATAGCCCCTTGGCCAGTCTATAGTGAAGAGAAGGAAAAAAAAGAGGCTGAGGAAAAAATGAACTTAATCATGGAGGCTATAAAAAACATTAGAAATGTAAGGGCTGAAATGAATGTAGCTCCTTCAAGAAAGGCCAAGATGATGGTATGGACAGGTAAAGAGGATATAAAAAATACCATTGATGAAGGCAAGCAATACTTTACCGCTTTGGCTGGCATATCAGAAATTGAATTTGTAGAAAATAAGGACACAATTCCTTCTGATGCTGTTTCTACAGTGATACAGGGTGGAGAGTTGTTCCTACCATTAGAGGATCTAATTGATCTAGAGAAGGAAATTGACCGATTAGAAAAGGAAAAGACGAAGCTAGAGGGGGAGATTAAGCGGGTAAAAGGAAAGCTATCTAATGAAGGTTTTACAAAAAAAGCTCCTACCCATCTAGTAGAGGAAGAACGCCAAAAAGGTGAAAAATATGAAGAAATGCTGGATACAGTATTGGAGAGACTTCAAACCTTAAAAAAGAAATAGTGATGGAGAATAAAGAGCTGAGATAGAATCTCAGCTCTTTATTTGTCTTATTACAACAGATGTAGTAGAGAGGATTTGTTATCTTGACACTGAAGGTTTTTCTGTTATGATGGGATTATAAGAATTTTAAAAGAAATAATACTTAAAGAATGGAGTGGACAGATGAACTATCAAGAGGCAATAGCATATATTCATGGCACTTATAAATTTGGTAGCAAATTAGGTTTGGAAAATATCAATTATTTATTAAATATGTTAAACAATCCTCATAAGGATTTAAAGGTGATTCATGTAGCGGGTACCAATGGTAAAGGATCCACATCATCCTTTATGCACAGTGTTTTAAAGACGGCAGGCTATAAGGTGGGTTTATATACCTCCCCCTATATAGAAGAATTCACAGAGCGAATACAAATTAATGGAGAAAAAATCCCTAAACAACGGCTTGCAGATATAATTGCTATCGTAAAGGAA
Source organism: Natronincola ferrireducens (assembly GCF_900100845.1). NCBI lineage: Bacteria > Bacillati > Bacillota > Clostridia > Peptostreptococcales > Natronincolaceae > Natronincola > Natronincola ferrireducens. Next base: position 996,827 of record NZ_FNFP01000001.1, read on the forward strand.
AAGATAGAAATTATGGTGGCTGAAGGAAAAAATCATCCAACAGAGTTTGAGGTTGGAACTGCCTTAGCACTGGTATACTTTGCTGAAGAAAAAACGGATTTTGTTGTTTTAGAGGTAGGTATGGGGGGAAGATTAGATGCCACCAATGTTATAGAAAATCCTCTTTTATCAGTAATTACACCTATAGATTTTGATCATATGGAGCACCTAGGGGATACCCTTGAAAAGATAGCCTTTGAAAAGGCAGGTATCATTAAAGAAAATAACTTTGTTGTTTCTTACCCTCAACAAAAGGAAGCATTAGAGGTTATCAAAAGGGATGCCTATGATAAGAATAGTCACTTGCTTATCACCAATTATGATGAACTAAGGATTCATCATGCTACTATTGAAGAACAACAATTTTCTGTAGAAATATTAGGAAAGCAGTATACAGATATTAAAATTTCTTTAGCGGGTCAACATCAAGTCTACAATTGTTGTATGGCTTTGACGGCTCTAGAGGTTTTGAGAAGACATAGAGGCATTGATATCAATGATGAAGCTATTTATGAAGGACTTAAGGATACTAAGTGGATAGGTAGACTAGAGGTTTTGGACAAAAATCCTTTAGTAATTATAGATGGCGCCCATAATCTACAGGGGGCCACAGCATTAAAGCATAGTGTAGAAACACTATTAAAGAATTATAAGGTGACCCTTGTGGTGGCTATGCTGAAGGATAAGGATGTGAAAGGGGTATTGCAGCATTTGATTCCACTTGTTGACAAGGTTATCGCTACAAAGCCTAATAACCCTAGGGCTATGGAGGCAGATGATTTAGCTAAGGAGTTAGTCATTTTTGGCAAGGAAATCTATGTATGTAATAAAATAGAAGAAGCTGTAAAGAAGGCCTACGAAGTGACAACTTCTGATGATGCTATTGTCTTTGCAGGATCCCTCTATATGATTGGTGAGGTAAGAAGCCTATTAGTCAATTGTGAAAATATAATAAGCTACAAAGAACGATTTAAAATTTCACCTGTAAAGTAATCAAAAAAACAAGGCTGTGGATTTCACAACCTTGTTTTTTTATTTTTAATCTAATATAAGTAATTACATGAAACCAAAGATTAGAATCATCTACTTACAACATTTCCATTATCTTACCATAAATTCCAACGGCATCTTTTCTCCAATTTTCACAAATTTCTTTAGCCCTTTGTTGACTGCTGACATTGAGCTTTAAATTCACAATAGGTACATTGTTTTCTATAATCATCAGCTTGATAGCGAAGGTAGCATCCTTTAATTGGGTATAATCAGCTTTGATCTCGGTGCCACCTAAAAAAGATTCTTTTTTAAAGGCAATTAAATTGTTAATTTCAAGCTTTTGATGCTGAGGAATCCGATTAATAAAGTAATTTAATGTATTCCTACCCTTTTCTGTAATAGAAAAAAGTTGAATATGACCTCCTTCTCCTTCATGGACAAAGCCTGATTCCTTTAATTCTGCCAAAAACTGTTGCAGCATAAAATAATTCATCATATCATTTTCTAAAACAAACTGGGTAATTTGAGAATTAGTTAAAGCACCCTCTATTTCGTTGAGTATATATAGTAAAAGCAGCTTTTTTTCTGCCAATTGCTGCGGGGTATTGACAAACATAGTTTGACCTCCTTCATAATCTCTTAATACTATATTACTGCATTTCACCAAAAATTTAAAGGAGGAATAGAAAGGTTTAAAGGATTTTATTTTTATTGTAATAAATTCCAATGGATAAATACTTTTATAATGTATGAATATGAAGACTTTGGAAGAAAATAATTATATCAATCCACAAGAGGAGGTTGTTGCCTATGACAATAGCTTCACAAGTAAAGCAAACCTTAGCTACACTAAAGGGAGCACAAGGAACCTTAAGAACCTATTCATTACAGGCTAGAGCTGATGAAGAAAAATATATTTATGAAGAAGCATTACATACAACCAATGAAATTATAAGGGATTTAGAAAATCGATTGAAAACATTAGAATTGGAAGAACCTCAGTTTAAAGGCTATTGAGGAGGAATGTTAAATGAAGGATTGGATAGAGATTCTAATAAGATCTGTAGCACTATTTTTTTTGACCTTTTCCTTTATAAGAATTATGGGAAAAAAACCTGCTGCAAAAATGACTACCTTCCAGCTGGTTAATTACATAGTTATAGCTATATTAGCAGCCTTGATTTCAGTAAAGATGGTTACAAGTTTTAGATTAGGGTTAGTAGCCTTTGGGGTATGGGTTTTACTTCCGATTCTTTTAAACTTTTTAGGTGTAAAGAGCAAAATTGTCTATGATTTTATCCATGGTAGAGAAACAGTCTTGGTGAAAAAGGGTAAAGTAATGGAAGAAAATTTAAAAAAGACAAAATTAACTGGAGATGAGTTGATCAGAGAGCTAAGGTCTAAAAATGCTTTTAATTTAGGGGATGTAGAATTTGCAGTTTTAGAAGCAACTGGGGAAGTAAATGTTGTTTTTAAAACAGACAAAAGACCCATCACTCCCCATGATTTAGAGTGGAAGGTAGCACCCCAAACTCAGACCCAAACAATCATTTTAGATGGCAACATTTTACATGACTCCTTAAATGCTGTGGACTTAAATGAAGGCTGGGTTAAAACCCAATTAAAGGGCATGGGTGTAGACTTAACCAATGTGTTTATTGGGCAGGTTAATGGCAGTGGAGATTTGTATGTGGACTTATTTGATGACATGATTCAGTTGCCTCAACCTACTGTTAAAGAAATGCTTTACTCCAGTATAGAGAAAAGTCAAGGGGATTTTGTAAAATATGCTTTAGAGACCCAAAACCAAGAGGCAAAAAGGATGTATACCACCAATGCCCATAAATTAGAAGAATTAATGGAACAGTTAAGACCATATTTATTACGTTAGGGGATGATGAAAAATGTCAAGACAAAAATATAAGAAACTAACCCCAACACAACAGCAGTATCAAATTTTTGCTAAGGATAGGGAACCAAAACGTCCAGCCTTTAAAAATTCAATTAAGGCCTTTTTAGTAGGTGGAACGATATGTACTATAGGTCAAGCCCTGCAAATGATGTATATAAAATATTTTAACTTCACACAAGAAAATGCAGGAAATCCAACGGTAGCTACATTAATTATTATAGCGGTTCTATTAACAGGATTAGGGGTGTATGATCGTATTGCTCAATGGGCTGGTGCAGGAACGGCTGTGCCGGTTACAGGCTTTGCCAATACCGTATCCTCAGCTGCAATAGAGCATAGAAGTGAAGGTTTTGTGTTAGGGGTGGGAGGAAATATGTTTAAGATAGCTGGTCCAGTTATTACATATGGTGTATTCTCTGCCTTTATAGTAGCCCTCATAAAAATTATCATCAAGGAATTAGGTGGGATATAAATGTTTAAAGGACATCAATCATGGGTTTTTGAATCAAAACCCAGTATTATTGCTTCAGCAGCTGTGGGGGGCCCCTTTGAAGGACGAGGGGCACTATCGGAGGATTTTGATATCCTCCATAGTGATATATGGCTAGGTCAAGACAGCTTTGAGAAGGCAGAAAAAAAATTGCTAGAGGAAGCCTGTCAAAAGGCTATTGATAAAGCCGGGATGAAAAAGGAAGATATACATTTTTTAATTAGTGGTGATTTAATGAATCAAATTATTCCCAGTAGTTTTGCAGCCAGGACACTAGCAGTTCCGTATTTTGGTGTTTTTGGTGCCTGTTCCAGTTCCATGGAGGGCTTAGCCTTAGCCAGTATGATGGTGGATAGTGGTTTTGCAAAAAATGCTCTAGCGGCTACCTCTAGTCATAATGCGGCTGCAGAAAAACAATTTCGCTATCCTACTGAATATGGTGCTCAAAAACCTCCCACTGCTCAATGGACGGTTACTGGGGCAGGGGCAGCCCTTGTTGCATCAGGAGGTGAAGGCCCTCGGGTGACTAGAGCCACCATTGGTAGGGTTATTGACATGGGAATTTCTGATCCCTTCAATATGGGGGCAGCGATGGCTCCAGCTGCAGTAGATACAATAGAAGCCCATTTTAGAGACTTTAATATAGATCCCTCTTATTATGATATTATTGCTACTGGAGATTTAGGAGCGGTAGGCCATAGAATAGCAGGAGATTTGTTAATAGAACATGGCATGGAAATTCCTAAGGAAATTTTTACTGATTGTGGTTTGTTAATTTATCGACAGGAACAACCAGTACTGGCTGGGGCTAGTGGATGTGCTTGTTCTGCAACTGTTACCTATGGACATTTTATGAATCAAATGAAAAAGGGAGCGTTAAAAAGAATTTTAATTGTTGCTACAGGTGCTTTACTATCTCCCATGTCCTACCAACAAAAGGAAAGTATACCATGTATTGCCCATGCTGTAGCAATAGAAGCATAAAAGGAGGTAGGAAGACTTGGAAAAGTTTATTTGGGCTTTTATCGTAGGCGGAGGAATATGTGTAATTGGACAAATCATGATGGATGTATTCAGACTAACACCAGCCCATACCATGAGTGGATTAGTGGTAGCAGGGGCAATCCTTGGAGGTCTTGGTTTATATGAACCCTTAGCTAAATTTGCAGGAGCGGGAGCTACGGTGCCCATCAGCAGCTTTGGCAATGCTTTGCTACAGGGGGCCATGATGGAGTATGAAAGAAATGGCATAGTGGGGGTATTAACAGGAATTTTTGAAGTAACCAGTGCTGGGGTATCATCAGCAATTATTTTTGGATTTATTGCAGCATTACTATTTAAACCTAAAGGTTAGAGGTAGAAAAGATTTTATGAAGGGAGGTGACAACATGACAGTCGGTACCCAGATGCAACAGGCTATTGCAGGCATTCAGAGTGCAGCAGCCACCATGAAAACCTTCGCTTTAGAAACACAGGATCAAAATGCAAAAAAGGATTTTCAACAAATATCACAAAATCTTGAAAATGCCCTTCAAACTCTACAACAAAGACAAAAATATATTGAAACACAAGAACCTCAATTTAAACAACAATAAAAAAATAAACCTCACTAACATAAAATTGTCGTGGGGTTGTTTTAGTATAAAAAAGGAGATGCTAAAATCCTATCAGCATCTCCTTTTTTATACTTTGTATGAGTTATTGGTTATTTACCACTCATATTTCTTTCAGCTTGCTCAATTAATCTTTTTACCATATATCCACCAACATAACCATTTTCACGGGAAGTTAAATTGCCTTTATCAGTTGATTCATAATTAGTTAATCCTAATTCATTAGCAATTTCAGTTTTCATTTGATTTAGAGCTTGACGAGCTTCTGGTACAACAATTCTATTGTTTCTTGAAGCCATAAAATTCTCCTCCTCATCAGATAGATTTTACAACATCATCATTGATGTTGTATTTATAATTTAACCAAATTTCCTTTGAAATATGTTTAGTAGATTTTGAAAAGTCTTTATAATAATGGAAAGATATTTTTTGTTTTTTTAAAAGATACTTCTGCTATAATAAATAGTGGGAGGATTATAAATATGGATAAACAACAATTAACAAAAATGCTTTTAGATTTAGGTGCAGCTAAAGTGGGATACTGTAATTTAAAGGATTTACTGCCCCAGCAATTTCAACATATAAATAACGGTATTACAATAGCCATACGTTTATCAGATCAAGTAATTAGTGATATTCATCCACAAAATGGACCCACCCACACTTATTTTCATCATTATAGAACTGTTAATGCTTTTATTGATCAATTAACCTTCAAAGTCGTCACACAATTACAGCAATGGGGGTATCTAGCTATGGCAATTCCAGCCTCACAATCTATTAACAATGAAGGGTGGAATTATAGAGGACTGTTTCAGCATAGGACTGCTGCCACTAGAGGAGGCATTGGCTGGATTGGCAAAAGCTGTTGTCTTGTAACGGAGGAATTTGGCCCAAGGCTTCGGTTAGGAACAATTTTAACCAATATGGATTTTGATTATGATGAACCTATCAATGAGTCCCTATGTGGAGAATGTAGTGTATGTGTGGATTCATGTCCTGCAGGTGCCTTAAAGGGTGCTGTTTGGACTCCAGGCTTGGAAAGAGAAGAAATCATCAATCCAGAAGTATGTAGTAATCATATGAAAAGCCAATATAAACATATAGGAAGAGGTGCCGTTTGCGGTATATGTCTAAAGGTGTGTCCAAAGGGGAAGGAAGTATTAAAGAGATAGGGTAGTAAAGCTACTACCCTATGTTAATTTCCTTTTTATCGGTGTTTTTACATCCTTTCTAATGCCATGGTCATGGGTGCTTTCTAGCTGTGCTTTTTGAGATTTAGCTTCACGATGAAAGTGACGCTCTTCATATTTATAGGTTCTTGCACTGTATTCCTGCATATCACCTTTAATATTGGTCCATTGGCTTTTTCTTATAGACATAAAATCACCTCATAAATAGTTTTAGCATTTTTTTATAAATGATGTTGAACATAATTTGTTAATTAAGGAAATTTTCATAAATAAAAATTTATAAATTTTACTAGTTCTTAGCTGGTGTTTTATTACAAATTTCTGTAGGGTATAACAACCTCCTACAGCCTCCTTAGTCCCTCACCATTAGGGTAGAAAGTTTGACAAACAACGGAATAAAGGGTAGGAAGATAATCGTACTGAAAACATTAAAAATACTATGGGCATTGGCAATTTGTCGAGCAGGATTAATTGGAGATAAGGTTATTGAAAGTCTACATAAAATCTCTATAAAAGGAAACATTAACACTACTCCCCACAGATTAAAGAGGATATGAATAAGGGCCGCTCTTTTTCCTATGGAAGTGAGATGAATACTGGCTAAAAGAGTAGTAACGCAGGTGCCTATATTTTGACCTAGCAAAATAGCAATAGCAGCTGTTAAAGAAATCAAATGATTTGTGGCTAAAGATTGTAATATTGCTATTCCTGTACTGCTGCTTTGAATAATAGCAGTAGTGCAGAACCCCAGAATAACCCCTAATATAGGCTTTGTTCCAAACTCCAATAAAATCTCTTGAAATCTAACAAGGCTTGCTAAAGGAGACACCCCCTTGCTTAATAGGTCAATTCCTATGAAGAGGAGGGCAAAGCCCATAAATATCTCTCCAAAGAATCGAAGCCTTCTGTTGGTCTTATGTAGAGAAAGAAAAAGACCTATCATGAGGGGGATAAAAACGTATCTACTAGGTTGAAATGCAATAAGCTGGGCTGTAAGGGTGGTGCCGATATTAGCTCCCATAATAATAGCAGCAGCTTGATATAGATTCAGGAGATTGGCCTCCACTAAGCCTACAATAATGATAGTAGTACCACTACTGGACTGTAAAAGGGCAGTAGTAAGGATGCCAATAGCAATGCCTAGGATGGGATGGATTTTCAAGTTCCGGATAGCATAGCTTAAACGACTGGAAGTCACTTCCTTTAAACCATTGGTTAAAAACTTCATACCTAATAAAAATAAACCTAATCCCGTAGCCATATTTGATACTACAATCAGCAAATAAATCACCTCTTAATTAAATATACGCAGGGAAAAGAACAATACAACTTTTAAAAAATAAATTTGCAAAATTACACATTGACAAATAATTGACAAATTTCAAAACCCTATATATAATGGATTTATAGGATGTTAAACAATATAAAATTATAACAAAAATAATAGTCATGAAGACTTTGCAACCATGAAGGATGCAGTTTGTTTTCATGGCTATATTTTTTGGAGGAGATGAAAATATGGATAAAAAATTATGGGAAAAGTGTGTAGCGTTTCATGGACATGAGTGTCCTGGTTTAGCTATTGGATTTAAGGTCAGTGAAGCAGCTATGAAAAAGCTAGGGATTGATTTTTCAAAGGATGAAGACGTAGTTTGTGTTACAGAAAACGATGCCTGTGGTGTTGATGCTATTCAAGTATTGTTGGGCTGTAGCTTTGGAAAGGGGAACCTTATCTATAGAGGAACAGGAAAGCAGGCCTTCAGTTTTTTCCATAGACCCACCAATCAAAGTATTAGAATCGTAACAAAACCCTTTAAAGGAGAAATGGGTAGGGAGGAGAGACAAGCATATTTATTGAATGCACCGGTAGAGGACTTATTTGATTTTAAAGCCCCAACCTTTGAACTCCCTGAAAGAGCTAGACTATTTCAAACCATCACCTGTGAAGCCTGTGGAGAGGGGGCTCCTGAGCATAAGGTACGCTTGATGGAGGGACAAAAGGTTTGTTTAGATTGCTTTAAAGATTATTCGAGGGAGTTGTAAAAACTATATCCTTTATTTAGGTTATTAGCATAGTATTTCCTACATATGTATTAGTTGACAAAATATTAAAATTTATTATAATAAAAGTGAATTGTGATGTTTTTAAAATTCTATAAAAATAGAAGGTGCCCTTAAAAAGGGTTAAAAGGGAAAGTGGTGCAAGACCACTACAGCCCCCGCTACTGTAATTGGTGACGAAATCTGAGGAAGCCATTGGGAAACCGAGAAGGCCAGAAAGTAGGAGGAACCATAAGTCAGGAAACCTGCCTTGTATTTTAAAAAAGCAAGCCTTCGGAGGGGAGGAAAGAAAATGCGATATACATGTATTTTTTGACGTTAACCATGAAGGTAAAGAAAAGAACAAAAGGTTCTTATCTTATTTTCATGGTTTTTCATTTTATAAAAAAGGAGTTGTTGATATGATGGAACAAGATTTAAACTACTGGATAGAAAAATGGCAACCAAAGAAATTAAGTTCTTCTGCCACCTCAGAATTTTGGAATAAAAGGGCTAAAAGCTATAATAGAGATGTTTTTGAAAAACAAGAAGAATCCAATTATGTTATTGACTTATTAGAAAAATATAATTTGCTACAAAAAAATAACAGAGTACTAGACATTGGTTGTGGACCTGGAAAAAATACAATCCCTATGGCAAAAAAATGTGAAGAAGTAATTGCTTTGGATATATCCCAAGAGATGCTGGAATATGTGGGGGAACATGGGAAAGAACATGGTCTAGACAATATTGTATGTCATGAAAAAAATTGGGAGGATATTAGTTTAGATGAATATGGATGGGAAAAAAAGTTTGACCTTGTTGTAGCTTCTATGACACCGGGGGTATATAACTTCTCGACTTTAAAGAAAATGTTGGATGCCAGCAAAGGCTATTGTTATTTAAGTGGATTTATTAACCGTAGGGATGAAATTTGGAGTAGGTTAGAGAAAGAAATTTTAGGAGAACATAATGGGAATAAATCGAGAGAAGATAAAATTTATTATATCTTTAATATATTGTGGAATTTAGGCTATCATCCAGAGATCCATTACTTTGATAGAACCTGGGAGCATGTATGGTCTTTAGAAGAGACTATTGATTTGTACAAACAAAGGTTTAACATAAACCACACCCTTAAAGAAGAGGAAATAAAAAAGATAGAAGCTTTCCTTACAGCTCATCAGCAGGAGGGAAAGGTAATAGAGAAAACTGAAGCTAAAATAGCTGTATTAATCTGGAAGGTTGAATAACGAGGGGGGGTAATGATGTTGAAAATTAAAGGATTGAAAAAAATATTAGTAGTGGGTTTAATTGTTATGATGGTGTTTTCTTTAATAGGGTGTAGTTCTACCACTGAGGAGGGAAGTGCTGGAGAGACAGTAGCCAATGAAGTAGAGGAAGATAAGAATACAGAACCAGTAGTAATAAGACAAGAAGGAGGGGATTGGGGATATCCTTCACCCTATCTCCACTATTCTAGAGGACCTGGTGGATATAAGATGCAGTTGAGTTTTGATAGCCTTTTAGAAAGGGATGAAGATGGATTAATTCCTTGGTTGGCAAAGGAATGGGAAACAACAGAGGATGGTCTTGCCTACATATTTACCCTACAGGAAAATGTAAAGTGGCATGACGGGGAGATTGTTACACCAGAAGATGTAAAATTTTCCTTTGAATATTTTGAGAAACATTCACCAGTATGGAACCCGGTGTCAATGCAGGGTAAGCCCTTTGTTGAAGAAATTGAAATTTTAGAAGATAATCAAATAAAGTTTGTTCTATCCCAAAAAAATGCAACAATTTTAGAAAAAATAGGGGATGTAAGAATTATTCCTCAGCACATCTGGGAAGAAGTAGAGGAACCAGAAGCCTTTGATGATGAAAAAGCTGTCATAGGTTGTGGACCCTATAGACTAACGGGCTACAGCAAAGAGCATGGCACCTATGAATTTACAGCCTTTGAGGATTACTGGGGGCCAAAGCAAAGGGTAGAAAAAATTCAATTTCTTCCTGTAAGCGATGCTGTGCTGGCCTTTGAAAACAATCAAGTAGATATTATAGGGATAGGTAGCGACTTGGTGGATAGATATAAAGGAGATGGCCAATTTACAATATTAGAAAACCCTGGATTTTGGGGCTATCGCTTGATTTTCAATATGGAAAGAAATCCCTTGCTTAAAGAAAAGGAAATTCGTCAAGCCATTGCCTATGGTATAGACCAAGAGGAAATGGTGGAAAAGGTGGCAAGGGGTGCAGCTATTGTAGGAAGTGCAGGATATTTACCAGAGGATCATATATGGCATAACCCAAAGGTAAAGAAGTATACCTTTAATGAAGAAGAGGCAAAGTCTTTGCTGGGAGACAAGAAACTATCCCTTCAGCTCTTGGTGGGGGATAGCAATCCAGAGGTAAGAATTGCAGAGTTAATGAAGATTAGTTTAAATAAAGTAGGTATCGAAGTAAATATTAAAAGTGTAGATATGAAGGCAAGGGACAATGCTGTAACCACCGGAGATTATGAATTAGCTTTAATCGGCCATGGTGGTTGGGGTGGTGACGCCGATGGTCTAAGGGTAAGATATGCTTCTGATGTAAAGAGTGACGGTTCCTCTGCTACAAATGCTATTCCCGGGTATGATAATCAAGAAATAAGAAGATTAGCAGAAGAACAACTAAGGGAAATGAATGTTGAGAAACGTAAGGAGCTTATCTTTGCACTACAGGAATTGATTGCAGAGGAGATTCCAATGATTCCTATTTACAATACCACTGGATATACCCTGTATCGACCTGAAACCTATGATGGCTGGATGTATATGTTTGATCATCATAGTGTCAGTCACAGCAAATTATCTTATCTAGAAAGAAAGTAGCTGTTTGGTTATGTTTAAGAAGGCAGAAATGACAAAAGCAAAGCAATATATTATAACCTTTCTATGTATTATAACATTAAATTTCTTTATTCCCAGGCTGATGCCTGGGGACCCCTTTACTTTTTTATCGGCAGAAGAAGGGCAGGTCCACACAGCTTTCTCCCATGAGGACATAGAAAAATACAAAGCCTATTATGGTCTAGATAAACCCTTAGGTCATCAATACATAAACTATGTAAAAAATATTTTTAAAGGGGATTTAGGTTATAGTATTTTTTATAAGGAAAAGGTACTTACAATTGTTATAGGAAGGATTCCTTGGACATTATTTTTAGTAATTTTAGCAATCATCAGCAGTTCTATTATAGGTGTTTTTCTGGGAAGCTTATCTGCCTACTGGAGGGATTCACCTATAGATAAATTTTTATATTTTTTCTTTATTACTTTATCTGAGATTCCTTCTTTTTTAGTAGCCTTTGTGTTGTTGTTCTTTTTATCTGCCCAATTGAAGCTTTTTCCATTATCGGGAGGTATGAGTCATTTTGTAGAATTCTCTTCTATGGGGGATAAAATTTGGGATATGATATATCATGCAATACTACCTTTGATAGCCTTAACTGTTACGAGAATAGGGGAATTTTATTTATTAACCCGTAACAGTATGATCCACGTATTACAAAAGGATTATATTAGAACTGCTAAGGGAAAAGGGTTAAAAAAAGCAAGAATTCTATTTCTTCATGGCTTTAGAAATGCTATACCCCCTGTAATTACTAGAATTTTTTTAAGTCTTGGTGGTATTTTAGGGGGAGCAGTTTTAGTAGAAAATGTATTTCGCTATCCAGGCATTGGGGGGCTAATAAGGCAGGCGGTATTTTTTCGAGACTATCCTTTAATACAGGGGATATTTTTAGTAATGACTTTATTGGTTTTAACAATGAATTATGTAGCAGAAATTGTTTATAAAAAATTAGACCCTAGGGTGAATTAGATGAAAAGTATATTCAATCGTGTTAAATATTTTTCTTTAGTAGGAAAACTATCTTTGTTCATTTTTTTGTTTTTTATTATTTTAGCAATTTTTGGTGGTTTCCTGTCTCCACACCCCTACGACATCCCATCAGGAGCTGCCCTGCAGCCACCCTCTAAAGGCCACTGGATGGGGACGGATGATTTAGGAATTGATCTTTGGGCGCAAATTTGTCATGGTGCTAGAATTAGTCTAACGGTGGGATTAGTAACGGCTTTTGTTGGGGTTGTCGGTGGAGGGATGCTGGGAATATACGCTGGGTATTATGGGGGGAAAATAGATGGTTGGATTATGCGACTAATAGATTTGATCATCGTTATTCCTGAATTGCCTATGATGATTGTATTGGGTGCTTTTTTTGGACCTAGCTTAAGAAATATTATTATTGTACTGAGCTTATTTTCCTGGACAACACCTGCTAGAATTATACGATCTAAAATATTATCCATAAAAGAAGAAAAGTATATAAAGATAGCAGAGGGTTATGGGGCAGGATTTTTATATATTACCAGCAAACATTTTTTACCTCAAGTGTTTTCGTTAATGATGGTAAATTTTATTAAACTAATTAGCAAAGCAATTGTAGCAGAGGCTGGACTTTCATTTTTAGGTTTAGGAGACCCTACATCAAAAAGCTGGGGTCTTATGCTAAATCATGCTTTAGCCTTTCAAGGTATTTATTTTACAGAATTTTGGAAGTGGTGGGTACTATTTCCCCTTGGCTGTACCTTGATGGTTGTTTTATCAGTTTCTTTTGTAGGGAAAGAAATAGAAAGAAAAAGGGTGAGTACTTATGGAAAAGCAACTGTTAACAATTGAAGATTTGTCTGTTTGTTATAGACAAGGTGACCTTGCAGTAGAAGCGGTAAGAAAGGCTTCTTTTTCTGTTGAAAAGGGTAGTGTACTAGGTATTATTGGGGAGTCTGGCAGTGGCAAAACCACCATAGCTATGGCTATCATGGGTTTGTTGGAGAGAAGTACCACTGTTGCTGGGAAAATATATTATGGTGATGTAGATATGAATGGATTATCGGAGAAGGAAAAAAATAAATACCGGTGGAAAAACATTGCTATCGTCTATCAAAATCATCTTGATATATTAAATCCCGTGATGACCATATATCATCAAATTGCAGAAGGTCTTCAACAACATACAAGCTTATCTCAAAGAGAAATACAAAAAAGAGTAATAGAGCTGGCTTCCATGGTAGGACTAGAGGAGGAGTGGTTACTACATTACCCCCATCAGCTTTCTGGAGGTATGCGGCAAAAAGTTTTAATTGCTATGGCCCTATGCTGTAATCCGGATTTACTTATTGTAGATGAACCCACTACAGCATTGGATGCCATTACTAGAGAAGAAATAATAGATCTATTATATAAGTTACAAAAACAAAAAAAAATGACCATGATTGTCATATCCCATGATATGTATGTGGTAAAAAGATTAAGTCAAAAAAATTTAGTAATGTATAGAGGTGCGATACTAGAAGAGGGTTTTACAAAGGATGTATTAGAAAATCCTATGCATATCTATACGAGGGGATTGTTAAATGCTGCTCTGGATATGAATCCTTATCAGGATTTGTGGGGAATACCGGGGGAGGATAAGGATTATGGAGGAATGGGTTGTCTTTATTATGATAGATGCACTCAAAAATCTTCTGTTTGTCGATCTCAGGTACCGATACTACAATATATTTCATTAGAAAGAAAGGTAGCCTGCAATCGGGGAGGAATTGCCACCCTCCTAGAGGGAAAGGATATTAGTAAAAGCTATACCCATAAAAAACAGGTAATTAAGGCTTGTGACAGTTGTCATCTTCAAGTGAGATCAGGAGAAATTGTAGCCTTAATAGGACAATCTGGATCAGGAAAAACCACATTAGCTACTATATTAAGTGGATTACTAAAGAGGGATACAGGAGATGTTTTTTTTGAAGGCAAGACTGTAGTGGGTAATAATTTTACCAAGATAAAAAATGGAATACAAATTGTTTTCCAGGACCCCTTTTCAGCCACAAACGAAGATTTTACTATAGAGGAAACTGTTGGAGAGCCTTTAGATATTTTAAGGATAGGTAAAAAAGAAGAGAGAAAAGTAGCAATAAAAAAGGTGCTACAGGAAGTACAATTACCTACATCCCAGGAATTTTTACAAAGAAAATGCAACACTTTAAGTGGTGGACAACGACAGCGGCTAGCTATTGCCCGTAGTCTAGCGATGGAGCCTAAGCTACTGATTGCCGATGAAATCAGTTCTATGTTAGACCCATCTACCAAGGCCAATGTATTAAGGCTTCTAAAGGGGTTACAAAATAAAAAAGGATTTGCCATGCTTTATATTACCCATGATTTACTGCTGGCTAGAAAGATTGCTGATGAAGTATATATTATGAGGCAAGGGAAAATCATTGAAAAAGGAAATGTCCTTAAGGTTTTCAGCAATCCTGAGAGTAATTATGGAAAAATGTTGATACAGAGGGAGCTACATAAAACCATAGATAGCCTATAGTTATGATAGATTATTGACAAACCCACAAGTTTTTGCTTGTGGGTTTGTCAATAATCTGAGGTTAACTAATTAACCTGAAACATTTCAGCATAATTCTGTATAGGAGGAATAAACTTTAATAGAATACTTTCGTCATAGGGGGAATAATATGAAAATCTATATTTTTTCTAAAAGAGTCGTTGCTGTAATTATAGTGGCTATACTGGTGTTATTAGGATTTTTTACCTTCTTTACTAGCTTTACTAAAAGCTTTGCAGGAATAACAGCCGTTTTTTCACCCCAGAGAAAGCTGCCTATTTATAGTGTAGAAACTGAAGAAAAAAAGGTGGCCATTAGTTTTGATGCAGCATGGGGGGATGAATTCACAGATGATATTTTAAATACTTTAGATAAGTATAACGTAAAAACAACCTTTTTTTTGGTTGGATTTTGGGTAGACAAATATCCGGATATGGTGAAAAAAATCCATGATAGGGGCCACGAGATAGGAAACCATTCCTCTACCCATCCCCATATGTCCAAAATAACTCGAGAGCAAATCGTGAAAGAATTGAAAACAACTGAAGAAAAAATAGAGGCCATCACAGGTATAAGACCAACTGTTTTTAGACCTCCCTTTGGGGATTACAATAATCTATTAATAGATACAGCAAAGGAACTAGGCTACCATACAATTCAATGGGATGTTGATTCCTTAGATTGGAAAGAGATGGGGGTCCATGCTGTTGTTGATAGGGTTTCTAGAAATGCAAAAAAGGGATCTATTATACTATTTCATAATAATGCAAAGTATGTGGCAGAGTATTTACCATTAGTTTTGGAGAAGCTTCAGGAACAGGGCTATGAAATTGTACCGATATCCCAATTAATTCTACACGAAGATTACATTATAGATCATTCTGGTAGACAAAAAAGAGTTAATTAACACTTTTTGTGGGATACATAATTTCTTCATCACCTACAAAATATATTATTAACCCAAAGAACTGGATGTAGAGGAGATGAAGGAATGAGAATTGACAACATTGAAATAAAAGGTGTTACCTGTGACTCAAGAAAAGTAAAAAATGGGTATGCATTTGTGGCTCTAAAGGGGGAAAAGAGGGACGGTAATGATTTTATTGACGAGGCCATAGAAAAAGGAGCCTCTATTATTTTTACGGAAAAGGATATAAGCAAAAAGCAAGTTCCAATAAAAAAAGTAGAAAATAGCAGAAAGGTGTTGGCAGAGTTATGTAATACCTTTTACGATTATCCTTCGGAAAAGTTAAAGATTATAGGTGTCACAGGAACTAATGGTAAAACCACTACAACCCACCTCATTCATCATATATTAAAGGACTACGGAATATCCACTGGACTTATAGGAACCCTGAATGTAAAAATTAATGACAAAGAATATACAACAGAACTAACCACACCAGATGCAGAAATAATTTATGGCTACCTCCATAAAATGGTGGAAGAAAAGGTAGAGGTAGTGGTGATGGAGGTCTCCTCCCATGGCTTAAAAAACGAAAGGGTCCATGGTATTAAATTTGATATAGCAGTTCATACCAACATTGAAAGAGATCACTTAAATTTTCATAAAACAATTGAAGATTATATAGCATCTAAGAAAAAACTGTTTGATAATTTACCCCAAGGAAGGATTGCAGTAATTAACTTAGATGATAATAACGGACTAAAGCTATTAGATAATAATAAAGGTATTCTTGTCATAACCTACGGATTAAGCCCTAAGGCCACCATAACCGCCTCTAGTATAGATACTGATTTTTCTACTACTTTTAATTATTGTCTTCAAAGGGGGGTAACTACCTTATCAGGAGTAGAGTTAGATGTCTTTGAATATCCCCTCACCATTAATCTGTTAGGAAAACATAATATCTATAACATGTTGGCTGCTGTAACCTGTAGCTTATTATTGGATGTATCTATGGAACATATATCAAAATCCTTAAAGAAGTTTAAGGGTGTCCCTAGAAGAATGGAGATTATCTATAGGGGGGAGTATACAATTATAGATGATTTTTGTCATAATATAGCCAGCTATCAAGCGGTGTTTGAAGGTGTACAAAGTATGCAATACCGTAAGCTCTATATTGTAAATGCCATAAGGGGAGGACGGGGTATAGAAATCAACTATGAAATAGCTGAAATGATAAATCAGTGGAACAATATTTTAAAAATAGAAAATATTATCATCACCTCTAGTAGTGATTGTACAGGTCCTTTAGATAAGGTGGAAACCCAGGAAAGGGATACATTTATTCAGGTTTTAAGTAGATCTGGGGTGTCCTTTGAATTTGAAGACAAGCTTGCAACAAGTATAAAAAAAGCTTTAACTATGCTGGAAAAGGGAGACATCCTGCTACTGTTAGGTGCCCAAGGAATGAATGAAGGAGCTAACCTATGTCTTAACAGAATAAAAGCCGATAAAAATACACAAATCATAAGTATGCCGGATTTTTGGCAGGATATTGTTCCTAGACACTAGAAAAAAAATTCTATTTTATGGATAAAAGATAGTAGATTAAGACATAATCCCAATTGTTTTTGAATAGTAATGTTTATAGATTCGTCTAAAAATAAACATAAGAATAGAAGGGGGAGTTGGGTTACATGTCAGAGCATTCAATTAGTAGTAATGCTGTCACGCTAGTAGGCAAGATAATTGGAGAAAAAACTTTTAGTCATGAAATCTATGGAGAGGGCTTTTATATATACACCATAGAGATTCCAAGGCTTAGTGAATCTTGTGATTGTTTACCAGTAACAATTTCCGAGAGACTTTTGGTGGGTCTAGATCTAAAGGCTGGAGACATGGTAAGTGTAGAGGGACAATTAAGGTCTTACAACAAATTTGTTAATGGTAATAATAAACTGGTTTTAACAATATTTGCCCGGGATATTCTCAAGATGGGGGAGGAAGAGGTAAAAAACCCCAATCATATTTATTTGGATGGTTTTATATGCAAGCAACCAGTTTATAGAGAAACACCATTTGGCAGAGAGATAACAGATTTATTATTGGCGGTAAACAGAGCTTATAATAAATCTGATTACATACCCTGTATCGCCTGGGGAAGAAATGCTAGGTTTTCCTCGAAATTACAAGTAGGTGACCATGTCCGTACCTGGGGACGGATTCAAAGCAGGCAGTATCAAAAGAAATTCAATGATGGGACTGCCATCAATAAGGTAGCCTACGAAGTATCCATCTCTAAAATGGAGAAGGTGGAGGAGGAGTAAAGGGATAATACATATAGAAGCTAAATAAACGCCAACTAATATAAATGTAGGGGCATATTAGAGGGCGTTTTCTTTTTATAATATGGAGGACAAATCATCTAAAATATTTTTTGGACACTAGGTCCTTTATTTTTTTTTTTGGAAACTTTCCTCAAATTCCTTTGTTTTTCCACTAAAATATTTATATTCTCTTTAAAATAAAGTTAATTTTCTTTTTGTTATCAAAATATTATACTATAATTATATAAGAAGAATCGTATAGGAAACAAAATCCTTTAGAAAAACATATGGAGTATTTTAGATACTTATGATAAAAACCAAAATTTCTAAAAGGTATTTTAGTAACCCCCCAGGAGGATTAATGGATTGAAGATGAATAATGTTACAAAGCAAATTTTTTTGTTGGCTTGGCCAGCTATATTAGAGATGATGATGCATACCCTAGTATGGACAGCTGACACTGCCATGGTAGGGAGATTGACACCAGCAGCAATTACAGGGGTAAACCTTGGAGCCAATATTATGTTTGCGGTGGGACATATCTTTGGAGCCTTAGGGATAGGAGCAACGGCTATGGTGGCTAGATATATTGGTGCTAAGGAAAAGGAGAAAGCTGAATTTATAGGGGCTCAGGCCCTATCAATAGGTATGGTGATGAGTGTAGTATTAGGTATATTGGGAATTCTATTTGCTAAGCCTATCATTACTTCTATTGTAGATGATCCTGAGGTTATTGTGCTTGGAACAGATTATCTAAGGATTGTAATGGGGGGGCTTATATTCTATATACCTCTTGTTATCGGCAATGCCATATTACGTGGAGCAGGAAACACAGTTATACCTCTAATTTCTGCTATTCTAGCTAACACTTTTAATATTATAGGGGATTATGGGTTAATCTTTGGAAGATTGGGACTTCCAGAGCTAGGGGTAAGGGGGGCTGCTATTGCTACAGGTAGTGCCCAAGCCTTAGGAGCGATTGTTACCTTGTATTACGTCATTAGGGGTACAGCTGGTATTCAGGTGAAAATAAAGGATTTAATAAAATGGGATTTTAAGACGATAAGGAATGTAGTGGGATTAAGTACTCCAGCAGGACTGGAGATGTTGATGAACGAAGGAAGTAGATTACTTTCCTCCTTTTGGATTGCTCAATTGGGAACAGTAGCCTTTGCTGGTCATTCCCTTGCAATAGCAGCCGAATCAATATCCTTTATGCCGGGATATGGCATTGCTATTGCAGCCACCACTCTAGTAGGACAGAATTTAGGTGACAATAATGTTGTGGATGCCGATGAAAGTGCAAAAAAATCTGTCCTATATGCCTCTATATTAATGGGTTTAGTAGGTGTAGCCTTTTTCCTCATTCCCTATCCTATCATGAGGCTTTTTAGTACAGATCATGAGACAGTGGCCTTGGCGGCTGTATGTCTAAGGGTAGGAGCCCTTGAGCAGATTCCTATTGCCATTGCTATAGTTGTGTCTGGGGCATTAAAGGGAGCAGGAGATACAAAGGGACCCTTTAAAATTGCCCTCATAACCAATTTGACAGTAAGACTCCCTCTTATTTATTTCATTGTCTTTGTATGGAGACTCCATATAGGCTATGTGTGGGCAGCTACTGCCCTACAATTTATGGTAGAGGCCCTACTGATGGTGGTTCGTTATAAAAAAGGGCAGTGGAAAAGCACTGAAATTCAATGGGAGCAGTAAAATTTTAAAATTTACTATTGACTGAAAAAACATTGTATTGTAGGATAAATTTAGATGTATAAATGAATAAAAGCAGTAGGTGCCCCTTAGGGGGAGAATAGGGAATGAAGTGGAAATCTTCAGCGGTCCCACCACTGTAAAGGGAAGTTTCATTGATTATACCACTGGATGATGATCTGGGAAGGTCCAATGAAATGATGAACCTCAGCCAGGAGACCTGCCTATTAGCTTTGAGATGTGTGGATGATGGAAAAGTCTGCAGTTTATTTGATGTTTAAATAAACTGTGGGCTTTTATTTTTTTAAAATCTATTATAGAAAAGGAAGGCGAAAAACAAAATGAATTTATTACAACAAACGATTGAAAAAATTGAGAACTTAGATCAGGAGACAATGATAAAGGCTAGGGAGAGGGTGGATAATCTCATCAAGCCTCCTAAAAGCTTAGGACGCTTAGAGGATTTGGCAGTACAATTGGCAGGTATTACAAAAACTGTAAAACCTGTTGTAGACAACAAAGCTATTATCGTTATGGCGGCAGACCATGGTGTTTATGAGGAGGGGGTGGCTCCAAATCCTCAGGCAATAACAGCTATACAAACCTTAAATTTTCCTAAAGGCACAACTGGTGTATGTGCTTTAAGTAGGATGTCCGGGGCCAAAATTGTTACTGTGGATATTGGTATTAAAGAGGATATTCCTAATGATGCTGGTGTTATCATTAGGAAAATAAAATATGGAACTGATAATATGGCTAAAGGACCAGCCATGACAAGGGAAGAGGCCATTAAAGCTTTAGAAGTGGGGATAGAAATAGCTAATGAAGAAATAAAGAAGGGTGTCAATCTTTTAGGAACAGGAGAGATGGGTATAGGCAACACTACTGCTAGTACAGCTATTTTAGCAGTTTTAGGAAACTATCCTCCTGAAGACATCACGGGAAGGGGAGCAGGTCTATCTTCAGAGGGGATTCAACATAAGGCAAAGGTTATAGAAAAAGCTATTCATCTGAACAATCCAAATCCTACCGATGGGATTGATGTTCTTGCTAAGGTAGGTGGATTAGAAATAGGTGGTATGGCTGGTGTGATGCTGGGGGCGGCAGCCAATAGGGTTCCAGTTGTAGTGGATGGGTATATAGCAACAGCCGCTGCATTGATTGCTGCAACCATTGAGCCTAAAGCAAAGGAATATTTTATTGCTTCCCATGCTTCAGCTGAAATAGGTGGCAAAAAGGCTAGTGAATTACTGGGTATAAAGCCGATACTTTATATGGACATGTGTCTTGGAGAGGGGTCGGGAGCAGCCTTAACCTTTCCTATTGTGGAGGCAGCTTGTGATATGATGAAGTATATGATTACCTTTCAAGAAGCAAGTATGACAATTTAGAGGTTAAAGTAGCCCATCAAATGTTAGTGCCACCAGTATATATGGTGGCACTGTTTTGTGTAATTTGCTTTTTAATTGGATTAATAAAAGATATATATTATAATGGATATAGAAGGGCATTGAAATGGAGTTGGGGTTATGGGTGTAATAGAGTTTTGTAATGTTGAATATAGTTATAGAAAAAACAAGGTATTAAAAGATATAAGCTTTAGCATAGATAAGGGAGAAATTGTAGGTATCGTAGGGCCCAATGGAGCAGGAAAATCCACCCTTCTATCCATTGCTGCTACGCTTTTTAAGCCTTCGGAGGGCTATGTAAAATATTATGGAAAAAGGATAGAAAAGGATTATGGGGAGGTACGAAAAAAGATTGGCTATATCCCCCAGGAAATAGCCCTCTACAGCAATAGAAGGGTACAGGAAAATTTGATTTTTTTGGGGAAGTTATATGGATTAAAGGAAGGGGAATTGAAAAAAAGGGTAAACGAGGTATTGGAGATAGTAGAGATTTCTCCCAATGAAAATAAAAAAATTAAAGAATTGTCAGGGGGAATGCAGAGAAGAATCAATATTGCTGCCGCCCTAATGAATAGTCCTGAAATATTAATTATGGATGAGGCTACGGTAGGGATAGATCTACAATCAAGAAGATGTATTCTACACATGATGAAGGCTTTAGGTCAAGAAGGCAAAGCCATATTATATGCCACCCATCATACAGAAGAAATCCTAGCCATCTGTTCAAGGATGATTTTATTAAAGGAGGGTAGGATAATAGGGGATAGAGGAGTTAATGCCCTACATATTAATAGCACTCAAGAGATAAAGCACTTAGAAGAGGAATTAATCAAGGAGATTTATCGCCATTAGCAGTCTTATGGACAATGACATATGGAATATGTTAATATATGGTAAAACCTAACCAATAAAGGGGGATAAAAAGATGACAATGAAAAAAAGAGGCATGATATTTTTACTTATTAGTATCATGATTATAACGATGTTAACAGCCTGTAGTGCTAGTAAGCCACCAAAAGAAATGTTGTCAGAAGCAATATTAAAAGGTGAGGAAATTACTGGATCTCAGTTTAAAATGATCCTATCCTTAAATATAAATTCTGTAGATATTTATGATCCTGAATTTGCTGTTTTTACTACAATGCTTAACAATGGAAAAATCATTATCGAAGGCAAAACCGATTTAAACCAAGAGAAAACAGAAGCTACTATTAAACTGGACTTAGGGGGAATGTCCTTTAATGCCAATCTGTATCAATATGACAATAAACTAGTACTGAAAATCCCATTTTTAGCTCAATTTCTTGGAGATCCTAGTTTAGGGGAAAAATATATTGTGATGGATTTAGACTACCTTATGGAGGAATTTGCACCCTATCAACAAGAGGTACAGGTGTTACATGAAGAAGCCCTTATGGCATTGTATAGAAAGATAGTAGTTACTAGCTTAGAAGTACTAAGTGATGGTGCTGTGCTGGATAAAGGAGAACAAACCGTCACAGTAGGAAATCAAGATGTGAAGGCAAGGGAAATTGAAGTTTTAATAGATGAAGTAGAATTAAAGGCTATTATTAAAAACTTTTTCACTTTGTTGCAAGACGAAGAATTTAAGAATAATGTATTTGAGATTACTGCCACACTGGACCCTTATCTAACAAGAGAGGAATTTGATGAGCAAATTCAAGAGGCTCAAGCTGTTGCAGAAGAAGATGTTGATTCACTATTTGATGAGCTAAAGGAAAATATGTACTTTGAAAATTTTAAAATTCAAAGCAATATATTTATTGATAAGACTTCTCATATTATTAAAACTATTGTTGAAGCATCTTTGGGTATGAAGGAAGGAGATCAATCCTTTGGGGTAACCATGAAGGCAGAGTCTGAAAGCTGGGATATTAATAAACCCATTGATATTGAAATCCCAAATATCCATGATGAAAACAGTATAGATTTTTATGAATTATTATTTAGAGCAATGTATGCTCCATTCTTCTAGGCTATGTTAAAGATAGATGTTGATATTGTATAAATAAAATCATGAGAAGATACTGAGGGATTGTCCCTCTGAGGATAGGGAAGAGTTTTAGATCCTTGGGTGCCCTCTTGATGACAGAACCCCAGAATTCATAGAATGCTAAAATCAACAATAGTGTTTAACAGAGCCTTCTTCTAAAAAGGTTATAGGGCTGGTGAAAAACCAGCCCTTTTCCGTATTGATTATGGGATAGGGGGTGGTATAGTTGAGGGAAATATTTTTAATAGCCTTTAGTGATATAAAAGAGATGGTCATAGACTATAAAAGACTCCTACTTATGATGGTTTTGCCAATAGTCATCATCTTTTTTATGGCTATTGGCTTTAGCTTCTTATTTGATCAAGGTATTTACATAGATGGATTTGACATTGTCGTTATTAATCAAGACCAGCATCCCCTTTCAAAGTTTTTGATACAGCAAATAAAGGAGGATGAAAATTTAGAAAACCTGCTTAATATATGGATTTTAGAGGATGAAGCAGAAGGAGAACGACGGGTTCGGGAAAATGAAGTGGTGGCAGCTGTAATTCTACCAAATGGATTTATCCATAGTTTAGAAACCGGAACTAACCACTCTGTAAAACTAATTACTAATTTAAGACATCCCCTTAAGGGTCATTTGATTAGGGGAATTATGGACAGTTACATGAAGAGTGTTTCAGGGGGGCAAAGTGCTGTAAATGCTGTATGGGATTATTATACATCAGGGGGTATGACCTATGAAGAACGTAAAGACAAAATAGAATGGGTAATCAACGATATTACATTAGCCGCTTATTTTGCTAGAAGCAATGTATTTGAAAAGATCACCATTAAGGGGGTCAATAGTTTATCTCCTCTCCAGTTCTATTCTATATCTATCCCCATGATTTTTCTTATGTTTTCCTGTCTATCGGGGGGAAAGGATATGGCAGAAGAAGAAAGGACCAAGATTGTTTACAGAATAAGATTAACGGGGATTGGAGGGATTTCCTATATGCTGGGGAAATCTATGGCTGTTTTTATGATAAACCTTATAAAAACCCTACCTCTTTTTATACTAGGAGCCTATTTATTACTAGGAGGCTTTACTAAAGTCTATGGCTATGTCTTTATATTGTATATGGTCCTTTTGTTTTGTCTTTCTAGCTTAAGCTTATTGGGGGCAGTTGTTTTAAAATCTAGAGAAAAATTAGACTTAATCGGAAACAACCTCATACTAATTATGGCTTTGATAGGTGGCGGGATTATACCCTATGTCTACTTACCCCCATCTTTACAGTATTTTTCTCGATTTACCATCAACTATTGGGGTGTACAAGGAGTGTTAGGATTTCTAGACAACAGACCTTCAAAGGGGATAACATCTATTTTTCTTTTCATAGCCGTGGGGGTTTTTGTTTTTATAGTATGCTGCTATCTCCATCATAGGGAAGAAGGGTTGGGATACAAATGAAGATCTTCACCATTGCAGTATTCAAGATGAAGGAAATGCTTTTTTCTAAAAGTGCAGTTATTACTATGGTTATTCTTCCTATATTTTTTGTATATGTTATTGGGGGGATCTATAGCAAACAACAGTTAGAAGGTGGTATTCCCATAGCATTAGTAGATGAAGACAATAGTGGTTATTCTGTTTTTTTGATTGATCTGTTAAAAGAGGAGGATATTCTACGGGTTATAGAAGTTAATCTTCAGGAGGCCTATAGGATGGTGGAAGACAATAGGGTTGAAGGAGCTTATATAATAAAAGAAAATTTTCAAGATACTATTAAAGCCGGGGGTTATCCCCACATCCAGGTCCTTAAATCCTCTGCAGCCTATGGGGCAGATGCCATCATTGAAATGATAGGTAGTGGTGTAGTGCGATTACAGAGCAATACTAGGGCAGCCAATACCATTGTTACAGAATATGGAAGAAGAGGTTTGATAAAGGAACAGGACAAAGAAAACCTATGGACAGAGGTGTTTGATAGGGCAGAATCCTATTGGTATCCACAGCAATTGATGACTTTAGATTATACATCAGTTTACTATGATAGACAAACAGAGGCTGGGAGCCTTAAGATTGGCTTTACAGAAGGACCTAATGGTATTATCATTACCTTTATAGCTCTTTTTTTGGGCTTTGGATTATCCTCTTTATTAAGGGAGAGGCAGGAGGGAACTTTGAAGAGATTATACATTTTATTTTCTTCCTCTACACCAATTTTAGTAGGGAACCTTTTAGCCATGGGTTTATTAGCGATACTACAGACATTGATCCTACTGGGGAGCCTTTATGGTTTCTTTGACATAAATTTGTCTATATCCATAACATGGTTTTTTATTATTTTAGCAGCCTATATTGGATTGTTTTTAGGTATTATATTTTATTTGGCGTCCTTCTTGAATTATAGTAATAGCATACAAAATATTTATGCAGTGGGGGTAATGATGCTTTCTATGATAGGTGGATGTTTTTGGGCGTTAGATATCCTGCCTAAGCCTCTGCAAAATCTGGCCATGATAACCCCTCAAGGCATTGCGATGGCATCCTTTCGATTGGTAGGTATAGGAGAATTTTCAAAAGTTATTTTCTATTGTAGTAGTATGCTAGCCTTCTCTCTACTACTTATTTTCATGAGTAAAAAAAGATTAGAAAATTATAAATAAAATTTATATATTCACCATTTATTTCGTGCTATAATGTATATGCACAAGAATAATTATTGTATAGAATAATGAATTATAATTTATAAGGCAAGGCAGAAAGGATGGAGAAGAGTGTTTATAACCTCTATTAAAGATGGGACAAAAAAAGGTCTAGAGACCACATGGATGTTGGCAAAGGTAATAATACCTGTATATTTTGTTGTGACCTTTCTACAGCATACACCTGCCATTGATTGGATAGCCCACATATTTCAACCTGTAATGGCACTATTTAATCTACCGGGAGAGGCTGCTATTATTTTAGTAATGGGTAATTTTTTAAATTTGTATGCTGCTATAGGGGCTATTAAGGCTATTTCCATAACACCTATGGAAGTTACAATTATATCTGTGATGCTTTCCTTTTCTCATTCACTTTTAGTGGAAACAGCTGTTACAAAAAAACTGGGCATAAGTGTTCCAGTCATCATTTTCATTAGAGTAGGATTAGCGGTGGTATCTGGAATTATTTTAGGAAGGATTGGTGCATTAATATGATAGGGGTTATAAAAGAAGCATCCATAGGTAGCTTTAACTCTGTGTATTCCATTGCAATTATTGTTATTCCTATTATGATTGTGTTGGAGCTACTAGGAAATTATAAGATATTGGATAAAATCACACAGCTTTTTGAATTTTTCACAAAGATTTTTAATGTATCAAAGGAATCAGTATTGCCTTGGCTGGTGGGGTTAATCTTTGGTCTTTCCTATGGAGCAGGGGTAATTATTCAAACTACAAAAGAAGGAAATGTCTCTAAACGAGATACTTTCTTAATTACGGTATTTCTTGCTACCTGTCATGCTATCTTTGAAGATACTCTTATTTTTGTAGCAGTTGGAGCCAATGGATTTATTTTATTAGGGATTAGATTTTTTGTAGCCTTTATATTAACGTATCTTTTATCAAAGCAAATTTCCCTAAAGGACTTGGCAGGGGTAGAACAACCCACAGGTGAAAGGATATAGGTACAATCTATATATTTATATTTTTCCTATAGGACATAAAAAAGTCATCGGTGTATTATATGTTCAGATGGATTTAGGGGTCTATCACCTAAACTGTAAATGGAGTAGAAATACCAATGAACTACATCTGGAGGTTAGCGTTCATCACATATTATTATATATAATTTCATTTTGTGGATAAGTTATAGTTTTCGTTATTGGTTTCAAAGGAGCTATCCTTTAAATCTTTCAACAGAGGACTTGTTTATTAACCAATAGGCAACCCCCCATTTTTAAAAGCTAAAGGTGGGTTTTTCTTTTTTTGAGGATTAAGTGTAAATTGTCTGTAGAATTGTTATAGCTAATATTATGGTACTATCACGTATAAAGATGATATAATAGTGAGCATAATTTTAAAAAGCTGTTGAGAAACCATGCTGGAATCCAGCGAAATATAGTACAAAATGGGGTGAAGTATGTTTCAGATCGACCAAAATCTCTTAATAGATATTGTAGAGGAACCCAAAACCCTTCATAGAGGGGTGGAGTATTTTACAAATGATAGAGTAAAAAGCCTACGGTTTTATAAAGATACCATGACCTTTGTAGCAAATGTCAAGGGAGCTTATTTATATGAGGTAGAAGTAGATTTTGATTTTCAAGGAAAATTTATGGATGCCAATTGTACTTGCCCTGCCTATGGGGAGTATTGGGGGTATTGTAAGCATATTGTGGCTGTTCTTTTGAAAATAAAGGAAAAGGATAGATTAGGGAATTTTCAAGTGAAACATAGGGAAGAAAACCAAGCAAAAGTTATTTTAGAATACTTTAGAATTCAGCAGGATAAACATAGGGTACCTCTCCAGATGGAGGTTACCTATGAAGTAGAAGGAGCCTCTTATATTACCCTCCGAATTGGTGAAGATCGACTTTATGTGGTCAGAAGTATGAAGGAATTTATTGAAAAAATCCATCGTAATGAAAAGATAAGCTTTGGAAAGAATTTTATCTTTGATCCCTTAATCCATAGGTTTAGAAAAAGGGACGAAAAAATTATTGAACTGATAGAGGAACTCTATGAGCATGAAAAGACTTTAGAAAGAAATTTTTATTATAAGAAAAGGGAATCTTTGTTTAAGGGAAAAAGGGTAGAGCTTACCGATAAGGCCCTAAAAAGATTTTTAGGACTTCTTCAAAGTCAAGCCCCTACCTCAGAGGAAGGTATAAAAGTAAAAATTTTTAATAACGAGTATAATAATATAAAGATCTACGAAGGACAAATCCCCCTTAGCTTCCATCTGGATCAGCAGGAAGAAAATATGTTTTTTAAAATGGAATATGAGGGTCCTTTGATTCCCTTGGTGAAGGATGGAGAATATTTCTTTACTAAAGATGGAATCTGTAGGATCGGGGAGGAGATAAGAAGGGATTTATTACCTTTTTATCAAATGTTGGGAGATAACCCCTCCTCCAAAATACCCATTGACAAGGAGGAGCAGGAGGCTTTTTTATCAGAGGTTTATCCTGTAATAAAAGGGCTGGGAAGGGTAGAGACCAATAAAAAGCTGGATGAAAGAATCAATACAGCACCATTAAAAATAGAAGTTTACTTTGATAGAAGTGATAATAAAATTACAGCTGATGTTCGTTTTCTTTATGGAACCACCACCATTTATCCCTTTAATCCTAATGAAGGAGAAAAGGAAAAAAGCAATAGGGTTGTCCTGCGGGATATACAAGGAGAGAGAAGGGCTCTAAGTTTTTTTGAAAACAGAGATTTTAAAGTAAAGAACAACAAAATTTATTTAGATAATGAAGACAGTATCTATGCTTTAGTTTACGAAGATCTTGAAGAGTTACAGAAGCTAGGAGAAGTTTATTATTCTGAGGATTTTAAAGCTATAGAGATAAAAAGAGTCTCCAGCTTTCAAGGGGCTTTTCGATTGAATCTTGAAGAAAACCTATTGGAATTTCATTTTGATATAGAGGACGTGGAAGAGGATGAACTGAGGGAAGTATTTAAATCCCTTCGACAGAAGAAAAAATATTATCGGCTTAAAAATGGGTCCTTTATTCCCCTAGAGGAAAAGGCTTTGATGGATATAGGGGAATTGATGGATAGACTAGATATTGTAGAAAAGGACTTTCATAATAAAGCCATTAAAATACCCAAATCTAAAGCCCTATATATAGATGATATTATAAATGAAAAGGGTTTAGATTTTGTGAAACGACATAAAGATTTCAAACGATTTGTTGAAAATGTGAAGGAATACCAGGAGGTACAATATCCTCTACCAGAGACATTAAAGGGAATTTTAAGAAATTATCAGCTTCAAGGCTTTCAATGGTTAAAATCCTTAAGTCAATATGGTCTGGGAGGGATTTTAGCCGATGATATGGGCTTAGGAAAAACTTTGCAGGTACTGACCTATTTAGTATCTGAAGGGGAGGAAAAGGGTGGGGCTCCAAGTCTTGTTATAGCACCTACTTCTTTGGTATATAACTGGGTGGCGGAGATAGAGAAATTTACACCCCAACTGAAGGCTATAGCTATTGTAGGTAGTAAAAGTGAAAGAGTAGAAAAAATAGAAGCCCTTCATGGATATGATGTTGTGGTGACCTCTTACCCCTTAATGCGAAGGGATGGGGAACTCTATGAACAATATTCCTTTAGATGTTGTATTTTAGATGAAGCACAACATATCAAAAACCCTTTTTCACAAAATGCTAAGGCGGTAAAGGATATTAAGGCAGAATACTATTTTGCCCTTACTGGAACACCTATTGAAAATTCTCTCACAGAGCTATGGTCTATTTTTGATTTTGTGATGCCAGGATACTTGTCCTCCCACCATAGATTTAAAAATCGTTTTGAAAAGCCTATCGTAGGGGAAAATGATAAAGCTGCTTTAAGGGATTTGGGCAGGATGATTCGTCCTTTTATTTTGCGCAGAATGAAAAAAGATGTATTATTAGATCTACCTGAAAAGATCGAAAGTAAAATTATAGGAGACTTAACTACAGAACAAAAGAAGCTGTATGTAGCTTATTTAAAAAAGATAAAGGGAGAACTACAGGAAGAGATTAAGGAAAATGGATTTGAAAAAAGTCAAATCAAAATTTTGGCGGCATTAACTCGATTAAGACAAATTTGTTGTCATCCTGCTTTATTTATGGAGGATTATAGGGGTGGAAGTGGAAAGCTGGAGATCCTGCAGGAGATTATAGAGGATACCCTTAAAGGGGGGCATAGAATGCTACTCTTCTCTCAATTTACCAGTATGCTAAAGATAATCAGACCTGTTCTGGAGGAGCTAGGGATAGATTATCATTACCTTGATGGAGCAACTCCTATGGAGGAACGGGGATATTTAGTGAAAAGCTTTAATGAGGGAAAAGGAAAGATATTTTTAATCTCCCTTAAGGCTGGTGGAACGGGATTGAATCTAACTGGTGCTGATACCGTCATTCATTTTGATCCCTGGTGGAATCCTGCAATAGAAGACCAGGCAAGTGATAGGGCCTATCGTATGGGACAGAAAAACAAGGTCCATGTTATGAAGCTTATTACCAAGGGCACTATTGAGGAAAAAATCTTTAAGCTACAGGAAAAGAAAAAAGAAATGATCAATGCAGTTATTCAGCCAGGAGAAACCCTTCTGAATAAAATGAGTCAAAAAGAGCTAATGGAATTATTTGAGATTAGCGTTTAAAAACCATGTACTTCCTTCATAGCCCCTGTGGATAAATATCTAAAAATCTTAAGGTACAACTTATATTTTAACAATAGGGATCTATAAAATTATTTTTAGAAAAGAAGATAGAAGACAACAAAATGAGAATATGGCGACAGATTAGGATTAAAGGGGGACTAAAATACCTAATCAACATATTCTCATTAATTGTAGTATTGACAGATACTAGGATGTTATACACCAAAGTCAAATAATTTATAAAATAATTAATCATACCATAGTTCATAGTTTTTCAATGTTTTTAGTTCTTTTTCTTAAAAATCAATTTTGCTTTTCAAATTACATCTGGCCTATAGCCATTTGAACTAAAAATGCAACTATTACAACCAATAAAGAAATAATAAATCCGTGTAACATAGGGGCAAATCCTGATTTTGCCAATTTGTTAAAATTTGTTTTAAGGCCTATTGCTCCTAGAGACATAACCATTAAAAATTTGCTGACATTTGAAATAGAATAACTTATGACTGGTGAAATCATCCCTGTGCTTTTAATAGCCACCATTACAAGAAACATCACAATAAACCAAGGGAAAATTTTATTGATACTTACCTTTTTTGTTTCACCAATAACTAAAGTATCCTTTTGTGATAAAATGTTTTCCTGAGCTTTTATGTTAAGTCGTTGATTAATATAGGAAAACACAAGTACAACAGGAACAATTGATAGAGTTCTTGTAAGCTTAACGATTACAGAAAAGTTACCTGCAACATCGGAAAAAGCATAACCTGCCGCAACCACTGAGGAGGTATCATTTACTGCTGTTCCAGTCCAAAGTCCATAGCCTAAGTCAGACATTTGAAAATAAGCACCCATAATAGGAAAAAGAACCACCATCATTACGTCAAATATAAAGGTCGCCGATATAGCATAGGCAACATGACTCTCCTCTGCATCGATAACAGGTGCCACCGCCGCAATGGCAGAGCCACCACATATACCTGTTCCTGCAGAAATTAGTCCAGATAGCTTCCAATCCATTTTAAAAAGCTTTCCAAATAAATATCCTCCACCAAAAGCAGTGATTAAAGTAAATAACATAACAATAATAGAAAGCTTGCCTACTTCTAATACTTGGGAGAAGCTGAGGGAAATACCCATAAGAATAATGGCAAGACGCAATATTTTTTTTGAAGTGAATGAGAAACCTTTTTCAAATATATTATACTTTGAAATAATAGGATTTAATAGCATACCAATAAGTAATGCAAAAACACCAGGACCTATAAGATGGGATGGAAGGAGATCGCTTGCGATAGTGGATATAGCTGCAAGTACTGCAGCAAATGCTATTCCTCCCATATATTTTTTAAAACGTAACATAAAATCAACTCCTTAATTAAACTTCCTTTTGATTTTATCACTTTATAATTATAAAATCTAATTATAAATAATTATAAATACATAAAATATACTTATAGAGGTGTGGTGAAATGATAGATATAAGAGTTGAATCATTTTTGGCTGTATGGGAAAATAGAAGCTATACAAAAGCCTCTGAGAAACTGCGGATAACACAGCCTGCAGTTACCCAGCACATTAAGTCATTAGAAAAACAATATGGCTGTAAACTTATAGTATATGAGAATAGAGGGTTAAAGCTTACCAAAGCTGGAGAGATTTTTTTTCGCTATGCTCAAAATGCCAAGGTCAACGAAAAAAATATAATACAGAAGATCCGAGAAATAAATAAAGAAACCAAGACAATGAAATTTGCTGCAACTTTAACCATTGGGGAATTTACCATAGCATCAATTCTTGGAGATTTGGTAAAGACCTTTAACCAATACAATATAACTATGCATGTTGATAATACTGAAGTGGTATTGAAAATGCTACAAGAGGGTAAGATTAGCTTTGCTTTGGTTGAGGGGCTGTTCAATAAGGCTGACTATGAAGCAAGACTGCTGAAAAGTGCCAGCTTTATACTAATAGCTCCCCCAACACATCCATTGGTGACTAAAAAACCTATATTTTTACATGAACTTAAGAATGAGACCATAATAGTCCGTGAAAAAGGTTCAGGGTCCCGAGAGGTTTTGGAACGTGGAATCTACGAAAAAAATTATACCCTTGAATATTTTGAAAAAACCATTGAAATAGGGAATGTCAATGTCATAAAAGAAATGGTGAAAAGTGGAGTGGGTCTTAGCTTTATGTATGAAGATGCAGCTAGGGAAGATATCAACAAAGGTCATTTAGCTGAGGTTAAAATACAAGATTTTACTATTCAACGGGAGTTTAACTTTATTTATCTTAAAAATCAAATGATAGAAGCTGAAATAGATATGTTTTATTCTTTTTTTAAAAACAATATGATATGAAAAAGCTGTTTTTATTGGAGAGGCTTGTAAATTAATTTTAAACAGAAAAAAATTACAAATAAATTGATGTAACTATAAACCAGCAAAAATGAATAAATAAATTTCCATCTAAAAAATTACACAAACACAAAAAAACACTTATGACCTCCGCCACACCTGTGCCACTCTATTGACCCAGGCAGGAGAAAGCCCAAAAGCGGTAGCAGATCTGGTAGGACCCTCAGATACCAGCATGATTATGGATATATACACTCATATTCTCCCAGGCATGAAGGAGGTAGCATCTAACAAAATGAGAAAAATTATATACTAGTGGACACTAGAAACAATTGATGGTGAAGGATAATTCATAAGCGAAATGCACCACTAAATGTTATGAAAAAAACTAACATTTAGTGGTGCATATTTTCCCACGCTTTTTTTAAAACATAAAAAAATACAGCCCCCAGACACATTCTGAAAACCGCATTTTTTAATAAGTAAATGGAGCTGATGATGGGACTTGAACCCACGAACCTCTTCCTTACCAAGGAAGTGCTCTACCTGCTGAGCTACATCAGCATATATAGTTATTTTTAGGTGGTTGTAGAAAGGTTATTTCTTAAGACCACGAATTATATTATAAATCAAATTTTTCAAATTGTAAAGGGTTAATTAATAAATTTTTAATTTAATTTTTCCAGTAGATTTAATAAGCCAATAATACTTGCCTAATAACTTCAAAATAATGAAGATATTAATGACATCAAAATTATATATATACAATAAAAGGCATTAAAAGTAGCATTTAATGCCTTTTATTGGAATCATACTTTATTTATTCATTGTGGTTCATCCATTAAACTAAACAAACCTTCAAAACTAAGCAACATCAAAGTTCAATTCCTGAAACTGTGCCTTATACAGCCTTGCATAAGCACCATTTTTTTTCAATAGTTCTTCATGATTTCCCTCTTCGACTATTCCTTCATCTGTCAAAACCATAATCCTATTAGCATGCTTAATGGTAGCTAGACGGTGGGCAATAACTAAAGTTGTTCTATTTTCTGAAAGATGTTGGAGGGATTCTTGAATTACCTTTTCGGTTTCATTATCCAGGGCTGATGTAGCTTCATCAAGTATTAAAATAGGAGGATTCTTTAAGAAAATCCTTGCAATAGAAAGTCTTTGTTTTTGTCCTCCCGATAGCTTCACACCTCTTTGGCCTATATAGGTATCGTAACCATCTTCTAAGTTCATAATAAATTCATGGGCATTAGCTTTTTTAGCGGCAGCTTGTATTTCCTCATCTGTAGCATGGATGTTACCATAGGCAATATTTTCTCTAACAGTGCCAGAGAATAGAAATACATCCTGCTGTACAATACCAATATTTTGACGGAGGGATTTTTGTGTAATCTCTTTAATATCTTTGTTATCAATTTTAATCTCTCCACTATCTATCTCGTAAAATCTCGGGATAAGACTACAAAGGGTGGTTTTACCTCCACCAGATGGTCCTACAATTGCCACAGTTTCTCCTGGAGATATGGTGAAATTAATATTTGTTAAAACATTTTCTTTGTTGTTATAGCTAAAGGTTACATTATTAAAGGTGATTTGACCTTTTACATCATCAATATCTATTGCCCTAGGCTCATCGACGATTTCTGGCATCAACTGGAGGGTTTCATAAAAGCGGTGAAAGCCTGCCATACCTTTTTGATAATTCTCCACCAAAATAGTTAGCTTCCTCATTGGTTGTAAAAACATGGAAACATATAAGAGAAATCCTACTAAATCTCCTGTCTGCATGTTTCCTTGATAAATGAAGATTCCCCCAAATACTAATACCACCAAATGTATAATATTAGAAAAAAAGTTAACGCCGGCAAAGAATTCTGCCATTACCTTAAAGGTATTTTCTTTAGACAGTCTAAAGGTTTCATTTCCTATTTTAAACTTTTTTGCTTCATAGGATTCGTTGGTAAAGGACTTTACCACCCTAACCCCAGATATACTATCCTCCACTTGGGCATTAATTTCCCCTAGCTTTACCCGGAGGTTTCTAAAAGCCTGCTGCATTTTTTTGTTTTTAATTGTAGTAAAAATCAAAACAATTGGCAGGAGGGAAAAGGTGATTAAGGTCAAGGGCCAGTGAATCGTCATCATAATGATGAAGGCCCCTGTTAATGTTACAGTTGCAATAAAAAAATCCTCTGGACCATGATGGGCCAATTCTGTAATTTCATTTAAATCATTTACTAATCTAGACATGATTTGACCAGTTTTTGTATTGTCAAAATAATTGAAGGAAAGTCTATGTAAATGCTGAAATAAGTCCCTCCGCATATCGTATTCCATTCTTGCTCCTAAAACGTGGCCCCAGTAATCTACAATATATTGAAGGATACTTCTGACGATATATAATAAGAGCATCCCTACTCCTACCCATATAATTATTTGAAGGTTTCCCACATGAAATACATCATTAATCATTTTAAGTACAACAAAGGGAAAGACCAAATCCATACCGGCCATAATAAAGGCGCAACCAAAATCCAACATAAAGAGGGAAAGATGGGGTCGATAATAACTGATAAATTTTTTAAACATAGTGCATCACCTTTCTTTAAAATTTTCCAAACACATTTTATTATACCATATTTTGGGTATGAAGTTCCTTTTATTCTTTTCACAACCTCCACAGTAACGGGATATTTATCTTATTTCCCTTCAATAGCTGTAATAGCTTTTTCTTTAATCAATACAGGTATTATCAAGAGCTATTTAGCAAAGGATTGATATAAATTTTGCCTATAGAAGTAAAAAAAGAGGAACTATAATAGTAATGGTCGAAAAAGTATTAATAAATAATAAAAAGACTAGAACTATACCTTAGCAACAACTCTTTACTAGGTTTTTGGATAAGATAAAAAAACGATAAAAAGAATTGAGGGTTAGTACTATGAAGATTTATGAAAAAATAAAGGAAGTGATGGGATTGATTGTAGATAAACCCTATTTACCAATAGGGTTGCAGGAGGCTAAGGGGCCTTTCCTCCTCCATATCAGTGATACACCTCAGGAGATTTATCCTTATATCCTTCGACTGGTGAAGACTTTAAGGCCGGCTTATATTGTGCATACGGGAGATATGGTGGATGATATTAAGCTAGAGATCCTTCCAAATCAAATAGATAGATATAAAATAGCTTTGAATAAGTTCATCACAGGTTTAGAATCCTCTACCAGTGCCATGATCTATTATGTTATGGGAAACCATGATGCCTATGAAGTAGTAAAGGAAATCAGTATAAAGGGCATACCTCTAACCAAGGGTCATATAATGATAGAGGGAATTGATTTTTATGTAAATCATTATCATATAGAGGATTCTTCAAAAAAGGACTACTATTTATATGGTCATAGCTTTGAGCCTAAGGCCTATAAAACCGATGAATATGTGGGTTTGAATGGACTAAATGTCATCAATGTCTTAGATTTAACTACAAAAGTAATTTATGCTTTACCCTATCCCTTTGCCACCAATCAATTTAGAAAGATGAAGCAGAGGAGAATTGGACTATAGGGAGGATGAAAAAATGCTTTTTTTCAGGATGGGACCTCGGTTATTATTTATACGAACCGAGGCAATAGAAGAGGTAAAGGATTTTTTTATAAAAACAATGGAGGGAAAAGAAACGGAATTTATTAAGGGAATGGAGGAGGCTACAGAGGACAGCAGTCTTATCTTTTTAACGGATAGTTCTCCTGTAAAGACAGATATAGGGGATGCCAAGGCCATTGTAATTGTGGATGAACCTGCATCTATATGTCTTGCTACCCTAATTAATAGTCATATCTCTCAATTGTTAAAAAGGGTAGATATGGGACCATCCTCAATCATCATGAGGACAGTTGGAGATAAAAACAGAGTAGTACAGCAGATTTTAAGCCTCTATGGAGGGAAGACATTACCAATAGAAGAGGCCGTCAACGAAGGAGAGCAGGGAGACACCATTTTATTTCTAACCACCAAGCAACTGTTACGACGACTGCTAAGCAGTGATTTATTAGATACACCCCTATTATTACCTCATCCTGCCTCGCAAATTGTTAAAAAGCTTCAAAATGAGGGGATTTTATATATTACCCAAAGTCTAGAGGATAGGAAATGGTATGAGCTGCGAATTAATATTTATGATATTCATGGAAGGTATCAGGAACATTATGATAGGTTAAATTATGTATTGACCCAGCTGGAGGTTGGAATGGTGTTAGAAGAGGGATGGACAAAGGATCATGCCCTAACCTTATTTTTTGTATTGGCCTATCAGATTCGATTGTTTACCTTTTACAGACCAGAAGAGATTAAACAAATATTATTAGGTCTAGAATATAATGGAGAAGGAGACAGATGGGTGGATTTAGATCTATACTATAGAAATAAGAAAATTTCTTGGGTAGATATTGATAAAAAAAAGGGAAAGCGCAATAAGATACAAGAATGTCTGCAGCATAGGGAAGAGGTTATGCAGAGACTTTCAAAACAAGAAAGGGAAAAGCTTATGGAGTTGGAAGGAAAGCTTTATAAAAAATAAGTCCTAAAAAAACATGGATATTAAGGAACATTTTACCATGTTTTTCGTCTATATACATGAGGAAAATTTATATGATTTTCAAATGTGAGGAGGAGCAAAAAATGAAAAGACTGGTGTCCATGGTTTTAATTTTCACATTGCTATTTACCGTATTTAGTGGCATTACCCATGCTGTAGAAGTTTCATCTATTTATACAAAGACAGAAATAGAAGAGTTGGTTCGAACAAAGCTGAACATAGATAAAGAAATAAATCTAGACTATGCCAATTTGTTCACCAGAGATTTACAGGAAAAGAAGTTTTGGAGTTTACAATTCCAAGGAGAAAATGAAAGGATTCATGTGGCCATCAGTGCTGACACAGGAGAAATTACCAACTACCATAATTGGGACGCCACCAATTATGAAGGAGCAATTACAATTATGGCGGAGGATGCAAAGAAAACCGCTGTTAAGTTTATTCAAACTCTAGAGCCACAGAAATATAAAGAGACAGAGGAAGTAACAGCAAAGGCTCCCTCCTTTATCATCTACGATATGGCGAGAAGTGCTTATGAAGGAGATAACTATCACTTTTTATTTGTTCGTAAGCTAGGAGAAGAGTTTTTCCCTAACAACTATTTTCGTGTCCAGGTATCTGGTGTTAATGGTAAAGTTACAGGCTACGAAATGCGATGGGACGAAGCTACCTATGCTAATAAAAAATCCTTAATTACAGAGACAAAGGCTCGACAAGTCTTTGAGTCAGAGGAAAGGCTTGCTTTAAAATATGTGGCCCTCTATAAGAATAATAAGGGTGAGGTAACGAAACCTACTCTAACCCCAGTATATGTATATAATCCTAAAGAATCTGATAAAATCCATGCTGTAGAGGGAAGACTTTTAAAGCAAGAGGAGCTTTATACTGGAGGTCAGTTCTATGGTCCTAGATCTTATGGTGCTGATCAAATGGCTACGAAGGAGACGATGAACTATGACGGAGGTGAAGTAATTCCAGAAGAGGGGATTTTATCAAAGGAAAAAGTAGAGAAGGCTGTATTGGAGACATTAGCTAGGGAGTTGGATATAACTGGACTACAGGTGCAAAACAGTCACTATTCTAATTATTATCACCGTATGAAGGGTAAGTTTTGGAATATATACTGGTATGATGAAGAAAGTGGAAAATCCCTCAACACCACTGTTGATGGAGAAAAGGGCAACATCATCACCGCTAGCTATAGCAAAGAGCCTAGGGAAGTAAAACCCTATGAAAGAGATGGATTAGAGTTAAATTCACTGAAAAAAGATATGATGGATGGGAAAGTCCCCATGGAGGTTTATGAAGAGGAAGTAGGGAATGTTAAAAATACAGATAAAAGTCAGCTACCTCTATTGGATGAAGAAAAGGTCAGAAAAGAAGTAGAGGAAAGGATTAAAACCATGTTTCCCCATGTTAAAGGCGGAGAGGTGAAATTTAAAAGACAACCCCAAATGACAACAGAAGCTATTGTATATTTTACTTCCCCTAGATACATTGAAGGGATACCCTATGAGGAAAACTATATTAACGTCACCTATCAATATAATACTGGAGAAATATTGGAGTTAAATTATAGATGGAATGATGTGGAGATCCAAACCCCTACTAAAATTGTTGAAAAAAACATGATAGAAAAGAAGTTTTATGATACAGTAGGCTTTGAAAAATATTTGATTCAGCTAAGGAATCAAGAGGCCTTTAATAGTAGAAGACTAGATATTCCCATGAAAGAACTGATACCTGTCTATAGTATCAAGGATTTCTATTTCCACTATATTGATGCTGGAAATGGTAAGTTTTTAGATTACAACGGGGAGGAATATGTGGAGGAAAACCTATCTATCCATGAATTTAAAGATATACAAAGTAGTCCCTATAAGAAGGAAATTTTACTTATGGATAAAATGGGAATCCTTAAGGAAGATACCCTGTATTTCCAACCTGATGGAACCCTCCTGAGGAAGGATGCCTTAAAATGGATTGTGGAGATGGGCTGGAGGGGAAGATTCTATTATCTAAATAAAGGTTATGGATACAAGAATGATGAAAAGCAACCTTACTTTAAGGACCTAGATAAGGATGATCCCTACTATATTTATGTGGAGGCAGCAATAGAAAATAAAATCCTTGAAAAGGGTGACGGCTATTTTCAACCTGAAGAAACTATAACAAAAATCGAGAGTACCCAGTGGTTGTTAAATGCCATGGGACAAAAGGAATTGGCACAGTTTACAGAGATTTTCCAAGTACCCTATACAGATAAAGGGGATATCCCAAAAGAAGATAGAGGCTATGTGGCTTTGGCTAAGTATTATAATATCTTTGCTGATAAAAACAGTGAAGGAGCTTTTCAGCCCGACAAAGTATTTACTAGGGGAGAATTTGTCAGCATACTTTACCATTTATTAAAAAATTAATTGTAAGCAGATTCTCAATATCTTAAAGAGATCTTTAAGATATTCTACTAAACATTAGAAGGAGAATACCTTTTATCGGAGGTATTCTCCTTTAATATAAAGAAAAAAGGGGTGTTTTTTCTTTAATCCTCTGCATTCATGATGACTTTAACTATAGCATTATTATCCATAGCAAGCTGTATTAGATTAGCATCAATGATATTTCCTTTAGAAAAGGTACTATCAGCTATTAAAATATCTTCAATTAGTTCCTTACCTAGTAGATAGTTATATCTTGGGTCTATGGAGCTTTCAATTTGCACCTCTATACTGGAAGTAACCTCTTGTGAAATTTGCAATTCTTCTGTCACGGTAGTATCCTCCAACACTTCCTGTATAGTCTCTATACCTTCATGTTCTTCAGCAGGGATCTCTGTAGTATCCATAGGATCATTGTCTAGGGACAACTCTTGATTAAGAAGGTCTAGACTATTTTCCACGGGGTAGGCTCCAGGTGATGAAGAAGCAGAGGTGGGGCTGACTTTTTTAGAATTAATTATAATGATATGATCCATAGATAAAATATCATCCTTCTCTATACGGGTATCTGTTGTATGGATTGCAGCTACTTGAAAATCCTCATCAAATTCTACTCCACAAGCTTCACCTATTTTTTCTCCTTGCAGGGTATAGATTTCAGGTTTAGATGAGACAGATAGAAGGGATTCCCTATAGCTATTTTTTAACATAACTGCATCTGACCCCATAACAACTTGTTCTATAGGAATGTAGACATACTTCTCTTGAGCTTTACAGTAGACAAAAGCTAGCTTATTTTGATTAAAAATAAACCCCTTTAATGTACCGAAAAATTTCCCATTCTCTATGAAGATAACTGGTTTTTCTGAAACATTTATTAACAAATTTAACACCTACCTTTTAAAGGTTACTGGCTGCATCTTTATAGATTCTATAGTACATACTGCCAATGACATTGTGATATTCTCCAGTATCACTTTTAATACAAGTAAAATCATTACTAAGATAGTGGTCTAAATATGGAAAGAGAATTTCACTACCGCCACCACAAAAAATTGCTGTATCACAGTTTCCAATAAATTTTGTTTTGACAAATTCTCTAAAATCTTTGTTAAGTTCATAGGCAAAGGTGTCAAAAACATTTTCTACGATATTGGAGGTATTAATACCCTCACCCTTTTTGCCCTTAAGAATTTTATTATGATATCGAATCATATTGTCGATATCATAGGTATAGGGTTTTCTATCCAGCTTTTCTCGAAAATTGTTAAAAAGCATCATAGATATTTTTTCATAGCAATCCATCATGCCTTTTTCAAAGGTATTCACCCCTACAGTTTTGAGGCCATCGAAGGCAGCAATATTGATTTGACCTGAGCCTATATCAAAAACAACTGTCTTTTTATCCTTTGTATAAGCTTCCTTTAAAGTACCATTTTCATTGACTGCATGATGAAAAAAGGGGGCAATGCCTTCGGGACAGAGGGTGATATTCTCAATATCATAGGTTGCTTCCTTAATAACCTCTGAAGTGTTACTGGTGTTATAATATAGAACCTTTACATTTCCCTTCAATTTTTCACCATATAGGTTAGAGAGGTTCTTTTGATTAGCTACGTATTCTACTAAGGGCTGATTGATGGTAATATCGATGGGTTGTTGATCTTTTTCATATTTCACAAGATTAGAAGCAATTCCCGTTAATAGACAAAATAGAATCACTTCATCATTGGATTTCTTTTCATATCTATTTCTATCCCTTATTAAAACCCCTTTATTTTCTGCAGCTCTACCTACGAGTTTTTTTCCCAACGATTCACCATCTTTGATAATTTCCACCAACATATTGTTAAAATCTATATTTGTAGTAGTAGGGTGTAAGTCAAACAAATCAAAGCTTGTTCCATAACTTAACTCCATACCAGGTTCAGAGATAATAGTTGGAAAACTGAAGGGTTTTTTTGCCTCCTCCATTATCTTAGTTAATCTATTGCCTCCATCTACATACAGTCTTATTCTATTCTTCATGAGCAATCCTCCCTTGTATCCTATAAAAAATTATTATTTCATCTATTATGCTTATGTAAAATATATCTTATATAACCATAATTATCCTATAGGTCAAAAGTAACAATTTTTTACAATTTGTTGTGTTTTTCTTCAATAGGTGATATTTTCAAATATATAGGTTTGTTTATTGTAGAAGAAGGGGGGAAAATGATGAAGGTAGTTGATAATAAAAGCAAGGATGCTTCAAAGGGATGTATTATAACAACGGGGGTATCTTCACTAAACTATTATAATAATTATATGCAGCGGTTTAACGAAGATAATGATGCTTTATACAATCTTATGGGAATTAGTAACGTAGTGAATATAGATAAGGCAGACTATTATAGGATTATTATAGATCTTTCAGATAATAGCATTAAAGATATTGTTTTTGAACTTTTCAACCACCTTTTACCTTTAGGTGTAGATATAAATGTGAAATTAATAAAGGATGCTGCTTTAATTAGTCATGATACACAGCTATGCATAGAACTTTTACAGAGGCTTGATAACAATAAATTGATTAAATTGGAAATCATTAATAAGGAAGCCAAAAGGTTAAAGGAGGAAGAAGAGAGTTCTTTATTTAAAAAAATAAAAAACTTGTTTATTTTTATTGGACCTGGCAATACTGGCAAAACTTCAATCCTTTCCGCCTTGACAGAATCTTGTAATGATAAAGGAAAAAGGATAGGGTTAATAGATTTCACAGAGGACTGCAAGCTCATGACCTATTTCCCTAATATTTACTCCTTAAATCATTTTCACTCCAGGAAGAGGAATTACCAAGAAAAATCTCCAATGAAATCAAAGGACTTAGTAGATGTCTATAGATGTTCTAGTGAATATGTCAAGACCCCTGAAGGTTTAAAAAACTTATCAGCAGGATTAAGAGAATTTACAAAAACCTATGATTATGTTTTTGTAAATACAGATATGAAGACCCTAGACAGTGGTAGAGAGCTATTTAAAATGGCACAAAAGATATTTATTGTTCACGATTTTATTCCTACAAAAATAAATATTACCAAGCATATTCTCATAACCTTTGGAGAGATAGGAATCCATGACAATTCAACTATAGCATTGATTTACAATAAAATAATAAATTGTGCCTTTAACTTAAAAACCATAGAAGAAAAACTGATCTTTGAGAAACTAAGTAATAAAAAACTAATACCATTAGTGGACCTGAATAGTAAAACCTTTGAGATACCCTATAGTAAGAAGACCATGGGGGCCATCATAAACAATATCTCTACCAAAAGTAGTATTATCAATAATGTAGCCTATAGCTATAGAAGGAATATAGAGTATTTGTATAAATACATTAATGATATACCTTATGTGGAACTGGAGGAAATGAGTATTGGGGATTATCTAAAAGAATGCTTTCATAGAGTACTACAGCATCATTGTTTTAAAGATACCTATAAAGCTTTATATAAGTATGCTGGTAATTTTAGTATGTTTAGACAATCCAATAGAATAATGGGGACTTTAAGGTTTTTACAAAAATAATATAAAAGACAAACGGAATAAACCTCAGTCCAGTTTGTCTTTTTACGTTACTTATCCTTTAATTTCACTGCAGTACCATAGACCATAATCTCTGCAGCACCCTGCATGACAGCCGAAGTGGAAAAACGAATATTGACAATCCCATCGGCCCCCAGCCTTTGAGCTTCTTTTTCCATCAGTGTCATAGCTGTATCCCTAGCCTCATCCAGCATCTGTGTGTATTCCTTT
This sequence comes from Natronincola ferrireducens, assembly GCF_900100845.1. NCBI lineage: Bacteria > Bacillati > Bacillota > Clostridia > Peptostreptococcales > Natronincolaceae > Natronincola > Natronincola ferrireducens. The sequence goes on from NZ_FNFP01000001.1 coordinate 1,040,479, forward strand.
AGTTCTCCACCAACAATTTGACGTAATCCCGACATAATATCCTTACCGATATGCTTTGCCTTGATGGTATTACCCTTTACTAAGCCCAATACTTCTGTAATTTCTTTGCCTGCAACCTCAGGGGTATTACAAATAATCATACTGTCACTCCTTTTTTTATCATTTATAGGTTACCCTAAATTTTTAAAGGATAAAGCTGTTATCTTATATTTAAAAGAAAGGTTCTGTTAAAGGCTATTGTTGATTTTTATATTCTATGAATTGTTGAATTCTGTCATCCTGAGGAAACCGAAGGATCTAAGACTCTTACCCATCCTCATAGGGACAATCCCCCAATATGTTGTCATAGTTTTATTTGTACAATACAAATATCTATCTTTAACACAGCCTAAGGAAAAGAATTATTTAACAGTAATATTAAAGTTCCCCACACCCATACTTACATCAAGATAAAGCTTTGATGAAGCCTCCTGATAGTTGGGGGAGTAGTAGTAATCTCCGTTTTTTTTCCATCCCAGTGCAGTTACATTACCTTTGCTGACTAATCCCTCTAATCTTATGGCCACCCCAGCATCCTTGGGAACGATGACATTAATATTTGAGGCACCGGCACTAATTTTTATATCGGATTTTTCATATTCTGTACCTAAAGTTAGCTTTATGTGTCCTGCACCAATATCTAGATCTAAAGCGGCAATTTTAAGATCAGATAAATCAAAATCCCCTGCCACGGCACCAACACTACCTGCAATAGTCCAAACTACATCCTCATGAAATTGAAGGCTATAGTGTTCTGAAGAAGAACCTATATGGTGGACTACATTTCCTGTAGCATCAAAGTCAACAATAACTTCCTTTTTATCATCTTTAAATCTAAAATCACTTCGAATTAGAGCAGGATTAATACAAGCATCCACTAAATGACGGTCATTACCGTTGATATCAACCTTAGCTCCACCAAATTTCAAGTTAATCTTTCCTTTAGTAGTTTCTTCATATTTTTCTATAATAACCTCTTCATAATTTCCAATATTTCTTATTTCATGTCTTTCTTGAAATACAAAGCCATAGGAAAGGAAGATGGCAAAAAATAAAATCCATGTAATAAGGGTGACGATGGGTCGATTTTTAAAAATAATATTGATACCAGCTACAACTAAAAATAAAGGCCAAATCCGAAAAAGAACACCAAAAATTGACCAGTTAATGATACCTAAGTTACTTAACAAAAACAGAAGGCCGATACCAATCAATAGAATACCGTCGGTTAATTTTTCGATATTAATGGTAATCACTTCCTTCCATTAATAATGGTAAAGATACCAAGGACAATCAAAATAGCAGGCCAGAAATTTTTGAATATAAATCTAAATTGAAACAAATACCAAGGAAACTGTGGAAAAAAGTTACGGGTAAAAAAGAAGGCCCCCAGTAAAATCAATAATACGCCAAGAACCCATCGGCTATTATCATTGGTTTCGTAATTTGATGTAGGATGATTTTTTTCTACATTCTCTTCAGATTCTTCTAGTCCCTCCTGAGAAACCCTGTGGTAATAGGGGTTTTTAGGGATGATGATAGCAGCAATAATATAGGCTATTATGCCAGCGCCACCAAAAATAGCAAAAAATACCCATGCCAAGCGAATTATGGTAGGATCTACATCGATGTACTCTGCGATTCCTCCACATACACCGGAAATTTTTTTGTCTCTTTCAGATAAATAAATTTTTTTGCCCATAGAACTTTTTCCTTCTCCCTTCTTAATATCAACTTTAAAAAAGTAAATAAATTAGTATCTGCGGGGCATGATGATGATGGCAATAATATAAGCCAATATACCAGAACCCCCCATTAAAGAAAAGACAACCCAGCCCAATCTTACTAGAGTAGAATCAATGTTAAAATACTCGGCGATCCCTCCGCATACACCAGCTATTTTCTGATCGGCTTCAGAACGATATAATCTTTTTGTCATAGTAAAGCTCCCTTCTAAATATATTCCTTTTATACTTTTATCATAACATAAAACAGGGGTGTTTTATATTGCAACAAACTAATTTTTCATTACAAAATATTACATGATAGTATATGCAAAAAACAATACCACAGTTCTCCTGTGGTAATTTATAAGCAATAGGAAATTATATATAATACTATCTTGTGGATAAATATAATTTCGCTTATTGGTTTCAAAATAAGCAGGTAACCAATTTAGCTTGCTAAATTGTGTTAATCCCTTAGTTGTTTCACCTAAAGTCCACCAATGAATTTTCCAAAGGAAGACTTTTTTATAAAATCAATTCCCCTTCTATGAAACCCTGTACTGTAGGATTTGTAGGATGATAGATAAGGGCCTTTGTTTCATCTCTTTCTAACACTTGGCCATAGTGCATAAAGGCCACTTCCTTACATATTCGTTTAGCCTGTTGGATATTATGGGTTACAATAATAATGGTAGGAGAACATTGTGCATAAAAATTCTTGATTGTTTTTTCCATCATCAAAATAGAAGCAGGGTCTATATTAGCCGTTGGTTCATCTAAAATCAGAAGGGAAGGGCGAAAAATGATGGCCCTAGCCAGCGCAACTTTTTGGGCTTCACCCCCTGAAAGGGTCCAGGCATTTTGATGGGCAATGGCTTTTAGTCCCATTTCTTGGATTAAAGCCTCTACCCGATGAGCTATTTCTTTAGGATGAACACCTCTGATTTTTAAGGGATAAGCAATGTTGTTAAAAACAGAAGTTCTAAGAAGATAGGGTTTTTGAAAGACCATGGTCATATTTCTTAAAATATCAGCACTAAAAGCCTCATCATTATATTTAATTTCTCCAGAAGAAGGGGTGTCTAGCCCTGCTAGTATCTTTACTAGCGTACTTTTTCCAGCTCCATTAGGACCAATGATACCCAGCAGGGCACCACTATCTATCGTAAAGTCATCTATATTTAAAATACATTTATTTTCATAGTATTTGGTTAAAGCAGAAATAGTAACATTCATAGTTAATCACCCTGTTGAAAATGATATAGTAGAGAATTGACAATAAAAGATAACAACAATAATACAATTCCTATGGCAATGGCGGTACCATAATCCCCTTGGTTTCTAAGCATAGCAATGGTTGTCGTCATAACTCTGGTATGACCCTTAATGTTGCCGCCAACAATCATAACAGCACCTACCTCCGAGATGGCTCTACCGTAGCCTGAGACAATACCAGTAAATATATTAATACGAAGCTCCTTCATCAGGAGAATTAAGGTTTGGGTTTTATTGGCACCTAGGGTTTTTGCTAGGTTTTTTATATCATAACCCCTTTCTTTTGTTCCGTTATAAACGATGCCAGTAATGATAGGAGCAATAAGACATATTTGAGCAATAATCATGGCGGTAGGGGTGAAAATTAGGTCTAGAAAACCTAAGGGCCCCCGGCGGGATAACATTAAAAAAACCACTAAGCCAACAATCACTGGTGGGAGACTCATGGCTGTATAAATGAAGCGAATCATCACTTTTTTGAAGGGAAAGGACTTTGTCCCCATAATGATGCCGAGAGGAGTACCAATAAGGGTGGAAATAAAGGTGGAGAGGAGGGAAACGTATAGAGATAAAAAGATAACATCATATACCTCTTTATCCATTGAAAACAACAATTCTATCGCTTGTTTAAATCCTATACTTATTTCCCTCACCTTATGTCCCCCTAACTATTTTGCATTTGGTACAAACAATGATTCTCCAAAGGTGTCTTTGCCGAATTCACCAATTAAACTTTGTGCTTTTTCTGAAAGAATCCATTCGACAAATAGTTGTGCTCCTTCATCATTGATTTTATCATTTTTATCAGGATTAACAGCAATGACCCCATATTGGTTAAAGAGTTTTGTATCTCCTTCAGTAACGACGATTAAATCTAAATCATTTTTCATGGATAAATAGGTTGCTCTATCTGTCAATGTATAGCCTTGAAGCTCATCCGTCATTTGAATAACAGCCCCCATGCCTTGCCCAGCTTCTACATACCAACTGCCAGAGGGCTCAAGGTTTAATTCCTTCCAAAGGTTTAACTCCATCTTATGGGTTCCTGAGTCATCTCCTCTAGAAACAAAGGTAGCTTTTTTTTCATGAATTAACTTAAAAGCCTCTAGTATATCCTGTGGAGCATTAGTAGAAATACCAGCAGGATCATCTGTAGGGCCTATAAGTACAAAATCATTGTACATGACATCAAAACGTTCTAAGCCATGACCTTCAGCAACAAATTCTTCCTCTGAAGCCTTAGCATGGACCAATAACACATCCGCATCTCCGTCCTTACCCATCTGTAGGGCTTGTCCTGTCCCTACTGCTATAACCTTTACTTCTATTCCAGTGGCTTCTGTGAAGGCAGGGAGGATATAATCTAACAAACCGCTGTTGTCTGTACTAGTTGTAGTAGATAACAGAAGGGTGGTATTAGCAGTGGTTGGCGTCTCGTTTTCCACACCATTTGTTTCTTCAGTATCGGTATCAGCAGCCGATGTATCCTGTGGATTTGTACATCCAACAAATATCATCATTAATACTATCATAAAAGTTAAAATGAAAAAAGCCCTACTTTTCTTAAAGTTCATAATTATCCCCCGTTTCTAATTTTTTATCCTTCAGTGAGAATAAAAACTCTCCCTGAATTAAGTTTCATTTTATGTACTAAGTTATGTTAAGCTTGTCTATCGGTTTTAAAGCTTTAACCTACTGCCACCTCCCTATACTATTTTATACATAAAAAACACTCCTATCATAGGGAAGGAGACTAAGGCAGAAAGCAATAAAAAAACGCCTTAGAAAAGGCATTTTCATTAGCAAACAGTAGAGTACTGCTTCCTATAAAACTCCTTTCCACTATGGGAGGCACCATTGTTTCCAATGATACCCTTCGGTCTATCCTCCATTAAGAAATATGCTTATTAGGAATAATAGACTCGGAGATATTTAATGTATAGTATATATTTTAATGAACTTTAAGGGGACTGTCAACAAATTAACACATATTATTTAAAATATTCTAAAAAGTTATCCATTTTAATCATGAAATTGATTTTGCTTATATTCTTTAAATCGTTCTTTAATATCAGGATTGGCAATGAAGAAATTATTTAGGGCATCAATATACTTAAGGACATTAAAATTGATACCATGCTCAATTGTTTCTGTGTTGGTCAAGATTTTTTCCTGAACCCCTAAAATCTTGAGGAACTGGGATACAATGTTATGACGATGGAATAGAGAACAGCCTAATTCTTTTCCTTTATCTGTCAAATGAATAATACCATATTTCTTATAATCTAAAAAACCCAGCTCTGTTAGCTTTTGAACCATTTTAGTGGCAGAGGAGACTTGGACATTCAAGTTTTGGGCCAAAACATTCATCCTTACATAACCATCCTTCATGGCATGACGATAAATCATCTCAAGATAATCCTCCATACTATGGCTTAGTTGTTTTTTTTCTCTTTTTAATAATTCATAGCCCCTGACTGTACGATATTTCTCTCCATTCTTCATGGAAAATCACACCCTTAATATTTTATTTAATATTATGTTTTTTTTTGCATTATATTCATAACACTTTTTAAAGTTTTCATAAGTTAGAGATAGGAAGACTTTAGATATCATAGACATCGTTCTTCATCTTAAATTATCATGGATATACCTCTCTTTTGCAGATAGGTGTTTCATTACTTAATCTATATATGAAAGAAGACCTCAGGAAACTACTTTTAATTAATTCTGTAAATTTGAAAAATAGAGATATATTATGTATAATCTTGATTAGAAAATAATAATAAAAAACTATTTTATAAGAAAGTAAGGAGAGAAGCTATGAGATATGAAGGAAGTGTATATCGACCACCTAGTGAGGCCTATAGTCTAATCATACAGGTAACCATTGGTTGCTCCCATAACCAATGTACTTTTTGCAGTATGTACAAGGATAAAAACTTTCGCATACGAAGCTTGGAAGAGATTATAGAGGACTTACATAGGGCAAGAAATCACTATGAAAAAGTAAAGAGAATTTTTTTAGCCGATGGTAATGCCTTAGTATTAAAAAACCAGGATTTAAAAGGAATCCTCTTAAAAATTCAAGAACTGTTCCCTGAATGTGAGCGGGTAGGAATTTATAGCAGTCCTAAGGATATTTTAAGAAAAAGTGGGGAAGAACTGAAGGAATTAAGGGATTGTGGCCTGGCTATTGCTTATCTAGGTGTGGAATCTGGTAGTGATAGAATCCTAAGGAATATTAAAAAAGGGGTTAATGCCAAGGAGATGGTGGAGGCAGGACAGAGGATTGTAGCATCGGGTATAAAATTATCCATTACCCTGATATCTGGATTAGGTGGGAAGGAAAACTGGAGGGAACATGCTATAGAATCTGCTAAGGTAATCAATGTCATCAATCCCGATTATTTAGGACTATTAACCCTATTGGTAGACCCCCATACCGAAATCCATAGGGAGATTCAAGAGGGCAGGTTTCAATTATTAAGTCCTCAGGAAGTGATGATGGAAACAGAAGAACTTTTAAAAAGCCTTAAGGTAGAAAATTGTATTTTTAGAAGCAACCATGCTTCTAATTATGTGGCATTGGCTGGGACCCTTCCCCAGGATAAGGAAAGACTACTACAGGAAATAAGGGCAGTGATAGATGGAGAAGATGAAGATTACAAGTATGAAGGACTTAGAAGACTATAGATAGGGTATCAACTTAATATTGACAGGAGAATGTGTCATATACAACTGTGGTAAAGATAAAAAGCATAGAAAGGACTGAATTCTTCCTATGCTTTTTATTTATTTAGCAGTATTTAATAGCTTAGCAAACCAATTATGTTTACTATCTTTTTGTATTTTATGGACCTGGTCAAGCTCAATGTGGTGGCTATTACAAATATTTAATACAGCCTCTTTTAATTCACAGGGAAATTCTGCAGCTATACCACAGCTGGAGCTGACTTTTCTTGGTACTGGCATTAGTTTTACAGCTACATTATTTTCTTTTAGTACTTTTTCTGTGTTTAAAGCATGATGGGTGGTATGAAAGGTCAGTACACAATAATAATCCTTCAAAATCATCACCTATTTCTTTATTAGTAAAGCATATCCATCACCTGATTCTTCTATATCCACATGAAGGCCTTGATTTAAAACAAAACGTCTAATGTTTTCTACTGCCACCATTGAGTCCACTAATACTTGGAGACCTTCTTCAACAAAATTTTCAATAGCTTGCTTTGTCATTACAACTGGCTCTGGACAGGATCTTCCTCTAGCATCAATAATTTTATACATTGGTACCAATACCTCCTTTAACAGTAGATCTCTCTTTGTTTACACTCTTTACAACACTATAACCGATGGTTAAAACAACAAGAAGTCCAATAATGACAGCAATTTTACCATTTAGGCCAACCCCTTGAGGACTTGCTGCCAAGGCAAAATTATGGGCAAAGGCAGCTCCCACCATTAACCCAAAGATAGTTATAGCTGCATCTGTGTCTCCCTCACCAGCCAATATTGTCTGTCTTAAGGGACATCCCCCTAAAAATACTGCTGCTATTCCAGCTAAAGTCATTCCTAGAAAGTTCCATACATGATCATTGTGGGCTATAGCCTGACCTTCAAACCCAATTTTAAAGGTTTCAAAGTTGAAAATAAGGTTTCCAATAAGTGTAAATAAAAATATTCCAATAAGTCCCCATAGATAATGAAAATCCTTGATTAAAATGATGTCACGAATACCCCCGGCTGTGCATAGTCTTGTTCTTTGTAAAACAGCCCCCACAGCTAATCCAGCCCCCAGTGCTAATATTATCGGTGCTGTCATAGATCCAGGACCACTTTCACTAAAGAAAATAAAGGCTGGAGCTGTTAACAATAAAACTAGGATAGCTATTGCAAAAGCAGGTGTGGTATACCCACCTACATCAGCTTGTTTAGAACTTTTACCCAGGGTAAAGCCCCTCTTTAAAAACTGAATACCTATCCAAATTCCTGCAACGTAGCCAAATAAACCAATAAAGGCATTTAAATCTCCATTGGCAAGACGAAGGATCATCCTTAAAGGACAGCCTAAAAATACTAGGGCACCAATCATTAAAAAGAAACCTAGAATAAATCGAAGTAGGGGAGCAGAACCACCTCTAGCCTTAAACTCTCCCTTGACCTTGGCCATTCCGAAGGCTCCTAAAATAAAGCCTGGAATTTCTGGTCTCAAATACTGAACAATGGCAGCCCTATGTAAACCTAAGCCTCCTGCTATGTCCCTAAAAAAACAGGCTACACAGATTCCCATGTTCACGGGATTGCCGAACTTTACTAAAATCGCTGCCAATAAACCTATCAAGCCTCCTGATGCAATAATTTTTCCTTTTTCTTGGTTCATTTTTGTTTCCCTCCATTTCATCTTTCCTTCACTGTCATTATATTAATTTTTTAACAAACTTAAAAATTAAAATTTACAATAAATGGTTATAAATAGATAGAGAATTTCTATAGGGTAATCAATGGTTAAATAAACTGGGGTTTAGAGACTTTATAAATAGAAGGCGTTAATAAAAGTTAATATGTTCTTTCACACCGAATATTTTAAAAGGGAAGGGGGAGATAGGATGGAGAGAAGAAAAAATTATGTGTGGAAGAAGAAGGGTTTTTTAGGTCATATTATTCTACATTCCAGCAAAAAACAGGAAAATTATAAAATACACTTTTTGGGAGCTGAGGAATTAGGAGAAAATAATTACAAAGTTCATCTAATGTATTGTTATAAAATAGGGTCCCCACAATCCGGGATAGGGTTGTGTAGCGTAAATATGAGTATTAATATTGAGATTGGAGAAAAGGTTAGATTTGAAGGTTTTTTCGGTATTATAGAAGAGTTGGTGGTAGAGTATAAGGAAGAAGACTGTAGATGTTATAATAAATTTTTCCCTATAAAACATATTAAATTTTTATCTATACAAAAGGATTACATTGAATATGAGGTTCATAGCTATTAAAGGTAAATTTCCATCTAAAAGCAGGTAATTGTTCTTTAAAAGAGAAGTAATACAGTAGAAAATATTGAATTTTAAGATGATGCACATATGGATAAAAGGCGGTGAAAAAATGCCTAGAAAAAAACTTACACTGATTACAGGCACAGAACAAACAAGACTAACCCTAACAAAACAGCTACAGGAATATCTCTCAGATATGGTAACGATCAAGAGCTATGCCATCGATGAGGGAATACCCAATAGGGTTACAGAGGGTTTGGTTGTTTTGTCTAGTTATCTTGTTCAGGAGGAATTAATGAATTTGGAGCTACTGGGGGATGGGTGCGACATCGTCGTTGCCCAAAGAACCATCAGCTATGATTGTATAGACGAAATTGTTCTGCTTCCTAAGGGAAGGGAGGTACTATTTGTTAACGACGCCCAAGCCTCTGCCCATGAAGGGATTTATATCCTCCAAAAGCTTGGGGTGGATTACTTAAAGTTTACACCCTATTTTCCCGGGATGGATGAAGTAAAGACGGATATAGATATTGCCATTACCCCTGGGGAGATAGACAAGGTTCCCAGCTTTATTAAAAAGATTGTGGATATAGGACCGAGGATTATGGATTTTACCACCATCACAAAAATCCTATATCAACTTAACCTTCTAGATTATAAGGCGGAGGATTTATCCGATAAATATTTAGAAAAAATTATTAATATGGCAAAGCGCTTAGCACAATTTACCAATGAAATAGCCCATCTCAATGAACATCTAAGCCTTGTACTAGATGGCTTAAATGATGGGCTGTTGGTCTATGATTTACAGGGCTCCATCAGTGTTTTAAATGAGAATTTGAAAAGGATGTTGAAGATTGCTAATAGCAATCCTACTGGGAAAAATACAAAAGAAGTTATCTATAACAAAGCCCTGTTGAGATTTCTAATGGATAAGTCTATAGAGGGGGACAAAATCTTTTCTCTAGACGGTCTAGAAATTCTTATCAGAAAGCTATATCTATCCAATAGCAATCATATTATAGCTACCTTTAAAAGCATTAAGGAAACAATGGAAACCAATGATAGAATCAAGCAGGAGCTGATGAAAAAGGGTCACTATGCCAAATACACCTTTGAAGATATTATAGGAGGTAGTAATAAAATCATCAAAGTAAAACAAATTGCTCAAAAGCTTTCCACTACAGATTTAACCATATTAATTGAAGGAGAAAGTGGGACGGGGAAGGAACTGTTTGCCAGCGCTATCCATCATGCGTCCAAAAGGAAAAAAGGACCTTTTTTAGCAGTAAACTTTAGTTCTCTTCCAGATGAACTGATAGAAAGTGAATTATTTGGCTATGAAGAAGGAGCCTTTACTGGTGCCAAAAAAGGTGGTAAGGCAGGGATATTTGAGGAGGCTGATGGAGGTACGATTTTTCTAGATGAAATTGGTGATATCTCCATGAAGGTACAGGCTAGACTTTTAAGGGTATTACAGGAAAAAGAAGTAATGCGGATTGGCGGTCACCATATTAAATCTGTGGATGTAAGAATAATTGCTGCCACCAATAGAGATTTATCCCAGATGGTTAAGGAGAAGTCCTTTAGAGAGGATTTATATTATCGCTTGAAAATGGGGTACATGAAGCTCCCACCACTACGGGAAAGAAAAGAAGATCTCCAGCTCCTCATTGATTATTTTATCAAGATTGAGTCGGGGGAAAGCATTGTTATCCAAGAAGATGCCTTAGGAAAGCTATTTAAGTATGATTGGTACGGTAATGTAAGGGAGTTGGAAAATATTTTAAGTTATATGCTGGCGGTAAGAGAAAATAATCACTTAACTATAGAGGATATTCCCGACAAGGGCTTTTTCATAACCACCTCCAATCATGGAAAGGAACTAGAAAAAGAGCCTCCACCGGTATTAAAAGAAGATATGGTATATTTATTAAAGAAAATATACGAATTGAATCAAAAAAAACTACTGGTGGGACGAGAAAAACTGGCGGAAGTCAGTAAAATCACCTCCTACCCCATGACCCCAGCCCAAATCCGAGGGAGACTAGATGAACTTGAAAGACTTGATTTTATCAAGAAAAAAAGAGGTAAGCATGGAACCATTGTAACTCAGAAGGGAGAAAAATATTTAATGGCACTATTTGGCGATGAATTGGCTTTGTAATGGTGACCGTTTAAACCTCAAATAGAATGAGGAACTAGGAAAACAAATAATATTCCCATGAATATATAAATAATAAATCTATTTTAAACCTATTAAATGATTATTGTTTTAACTGTTTGACACAAAGTAAACCTTTTGATAAATAAAGGGAAACTTTGTGTCAATTTATTGGCATGAAAAATGCATGTATATAGAAGAGCAAAGGCTTTATCTATTATTTTTAAAGAATAGGCTATGTTAAAGATAGATGTTGATATTGTATAAATAAAATCATGACAAGATACTGAGTAATTGTCACTCTGAGGATAACGAAGAGTCTTAGATCCTTCCACTGCCTCAGGATGCCAGAATCCAAGAATTCATACAATGCTAAAATCAACAATAGTGTTTAACAGAGCCAAAGAATAAAGGGGGGTTCCTTCATGTCAACAGAAGTAAAAGATGTAAAAGCAAAAAAAAGAAGTTGGGATATGCCAGATAGCTACGTTATCATTTTCTTTGTAGTTGTTTTGGCAGCATTATTAACTTATGTTATTCCTTTAGGGCAGTTTGATGTACTTTATAGGGCCTATGATCCTGAAGGCAATGTGGTGGCGGAGGTTATAGATGGAGAAGTAGTGGAATTTACAGTGAACAATGCAGCCTATAGGATTGATGCATCAGGAGATAGGACGGAGATTTATAAAGCAGGGGAAGAAGATTCTATCGGGAATATACGAAAAAATAGAGCAAGAGCTGTGGAAGTAACAGAGGGGGAAACAGTACAATTTACAGCCCTACAGGAGTATGGCGAATATATCTCTTCTGGAGAGAAGCAAGGTATTAAGCTTTTTGAAAAATGGGGTGGTGTAGGTTTCTTAAATTATGCCTTTGAAGGTATGGTAAAAGGAGATAAGTGGGGCTCAGCGGTGGGTGTTGTTGCCTTTATCTTGATTGTTGGTGGAGCCTTTGGTATTATTTTGAAAACTGGAGCAGTAGAAGCTGGTATTTTAAATATGATTAAGAGAACAAAGGGAACTGAAGTGCTGATTATACCAATTTTATTCTTCTTATTTGCCTTAGGCGGAGCTGTATTCGGGATGGGAGAAGAAGCTATACCCTTTGCCATGATTATTGTACCACTGGTGATAGCCATGGGCTATGATGCCATTGTAGGCATCATGATAACCTATGTGGCCACCCAAATAGGCTTTGCCACTTCCTGGATGAATCCCTTCAGTGTTGCTATTGCTCAAGGGGTGGCGGGTGTACCAGTATTATCTGGAGCAGGCTTCAGAATATTTATGTTTATTATATTTACTGCTGCAGGTATCGCCTTTACATGGATTTATGCCATGAAAATAAAAAAGGACCCTACAAAGTCTGTAGCCTATGAAAGTGATGCTTATTACAGAAATGATTTTAAGCAAAAGGATTTAGAAGAGGTTAAATTTACAACCGGTCATGGTTTAGTATTATTAACAATTTTATTAGGTATTATATGGGTTATTTGGGGTGTAAATCAATATGAGTACTATATTCCAGAGATTGCGGCTATCTTCTTCACTATGGGGTTGGTCTCAGGGATTATAGGGGTTCTTTTCAAGCTTAACAATATGGGGGTTAATGATATTGCAGATGGATTTAGAGATGGTGCCAAGGATTTAGTAGGAGCAGCTATGATCGTAGGTATGGCTCAAGGTATTGTATTGGTTTTAGGAGACTCTTCTCCAACTACAGATACAGTATTGAATACAATCTTACATGGTATGGCCAATGTATTAGGTGGGTTATCTACTGCTGTAACAGCTTGGCTAATGTTTATCTTCCAATCTGTTTTTAACTTCTTTGTTGTTTCAGGTTCCGGACAGGCGGCTATTACCATGCCATTAATGGCACCGTTGGCACAGATTTTAGGGGTTAGCAAGCAAATCGCTGTATTGGCCTTCCAACTAGGGGATGGGCTTACAAACCTAATTGTACCTACCTCTGGATGTTTGATGGGGGTACTGGGGGTTGCTAGATTGGATTGGGTAAAATGGGCTAAATTCCAAATCAAGTTTCAGGGCATGCTATTCCTATTAGCATCTATTTTCATGATTGCAGCTGTAGTTATGGGTTTAAACTAGAAATTTTTCATAGATGGGAGTAATATTCATGCTAAAAGTAATTAAAAATGGAGAAGTGTATGGACCACATTATCTAGGAAAAAAGGATATTTTCCTTGCCCACAACAAAATTGCATCGATTGCTGATGAAATTAACATTCCCGAGGGAATCATTGACATAGAGGTTATTGATGGGACTGGCAAACTGGTTATACCTGGATTAATAGATTCTCATGTTCATATAGCTGGTGGAGGTGGGGAAGGGAGTTTCAAAACAAGAACCCCAGAAATCCAACTGTCAGACATTACTAAGGGGGGTGTTACTACTGTTGTTGGATGCTTAGGAACTGATGGGACAACAAGAAATATGTTGAATCTTTTAGCAAAGGCTAGAGGGTTAGAGGAAGAAGGAATTACTACCTATATTTATACAGGCTCCTACCAAATTCCTATTAAGACAGTTACTGATAAAATAGAGGATGATATTGTTATTATAGATAAGATAATTGGTGTAGGAGAGATAGCCCTATCTGATCATCGTTCTTCTCAACCAACGGTACAGGAGCTAAAAAGGTTAGCTGCTGCTGCAAGAATGGGGGGGATTCTATCGGGAAAAGCAGGTATTGTAAATGTACATTTGGGGGATGGAGAAGAAGCCATTGAATTGATTGAAGAGGTGGCAAAGACTACAGAAATTCCTATAAAACAATTTTTACCTACCCATATGAATCGCAATGAATATTTGTTTCAGAAGGCTATATGCTATGGTCAAAGGGGAGGCTTGATTGACCTCACCACCAGTACTACACCAAAGTTTCTAGAAGAAGGAGAGATAAAGTCCAGTAGGGGGTTAAAAATACTATTAGAAAAAAAGGTTCCTATTGAAAATATTACCTTTAGTTCAGATGGTCAAGGAAGTCTGCCAGCCTTTGATGAAAATGGAGAATATGTGGGATTACAAGTAGGTAAGGTCACCTCTTTATATGCAGCAGTAAGGGAGACTGTTGTAGAGGAGAAGGTTCCTATGGAGGTAGCCCTACAGGTAGCCACATGTAATCCAGCCAATATCTTAAAGCTGTCTAAAAAGGGATATATTAAAGAAAATTATGATGCAGATATTGTCCTTCTGGATAAAGATTCCTTAGAAATTGATACGGTTATTGCTTTAGGTAAGGTAATGATTGAAAAGGGAGAAGTAAAGGTAAAGGGAACCTTTGAAGGATAAATAGTGTCTAGGGGAGGGTTTTGTTATTTTCAATTGCATAGTACAAACACCTCTGTTTTATACTATAATAATAGGAGGTGGTAAAGTGACGAAGGCGATTGGCAAAGGAAAAAGAGAGAAAAATAGATCTGGAAAAGTAGGTAAGACCATGGATCAAATTGATACTAAGGGAGCAACAACAGCGAAAAAGCCACCAAAGTAAAAAGCTAAGGAGATTACTAATGAAAAAACTAGGGAGAGAATTTTATAATAGACCTACTTTAGAGGTGGCAAAGGATTTGCTTGGAAAATATTTGGTTCACCATAGGGGAGGAAAGCAACTTATAGGTAAAATTGTAGAAACAGAGGCTTATATGGCGGATTTAGACAAGGCATGTCATGCCTACAATAATAAGCTGACCCCTAGGACTCAAGTATTGTTTGGCCTCCCTGGTACTGCCTATGTATATTTGATTTATGGGATGTACCATTGCTTTAATGTAGTTACAGAGGAAGAAGGTAAAGGAGCGGCAGTATTGATAAGGGCTATTGAACCTATAGAAGGACTAGAAACCATGGGAGTAAACAGATATAAAAAATCCTTTCATGATGTATCTAAGTCTCAGCTAAAAAATCTAACCAATGGTCCCGGCAAGCTTTGTATAGCCATGGAAATCACCAAAGCAAATAATGAAATGGATCTCTGTGGAGATAGGTTATACATAAGGGAGGCTGATGAAAAAGCATCTTTAGATATTGTAACAACAACTCGGATTAATATAGATTATGCAGAGGAAGCCATTGATTTTCCTTGGCGTTTTTATATAAAAGATAATCCCTATGTCTCAAAAAAATAAGCCATTGCCCTAGAGCAATGGCTTTGTAACTTTTATGGTGTTTTATAGAATTTTATGGCTTTGCTTATGGACATACATTCGATTATCGGCTATTTTGAAAAGTGCCTTCATGGTACATGCATCCGTTGGATAATGGGCTACACCATAACTAAATTCAATATAAATGCAAGCAGATTCTACTTGTAATGGATGGTGCTCGAAGTGTCTATTTATTTTTTCGATAATAATTTCTATAGTCTCTAAGTCCGTATAAAGAAAAGCTCCTAAAAATTCATCACCACCATAACGACCTAGAATATCACAATCACGGATATTATTTTTAATTCCAAGGGCAAACTGTTTAATGAGCAGATCTCCTACCTGATGACCAAAGGTGTCATTGGTCATTTTTAAATTATTTAAATCAAACACTACTAAAGAGAAGGTTTCCTTATACCTTTCGGCCTTCTTAAATAAAGCTTCAAATACCTCTTCAAAATAATAACGATTATAGATATCGGTTAAACGATCATATTTTAATAAATAAAGCATTTTGTCCAGTAATTCATGATTTCGAATAGCTGTGCTTATTTGTTTAGAGAAATAATCCATAAAGGCTACGTCCATATCTGTAAAGCCGTTGGGGTTTTTGCTATCAACATTAATAATACCGTATAATTTATTATCCACTTTAATAGGTGCACAAATAACTGCTTTAGTAGTAAAGGCATTAGCCTTTTGGAGTTTGGCATAAATATTTGGATCAAGGGTATTTTCATCAAATTCCTCAACATTTCTAATGATACAGGCTTTAGATGTATTTCTCTTATTATTTTTATACAAGAAAGAATCTTCTAATTTTATATAAAGGTTTTTAAACTTTTCATAATCAAAGCCCACTAAAGCTTCATATTGCAAATTATTATTATCATCTAAAATCAATAGACTTCCCATTTCTGCATCGTCAATGGATTCTACAGCTTTTTGAAGAATTAATTGAAACAGTTGATGGGTATTTTCAATGGTTAAGATAGAATCACTGATTTCTATAACACTTTCTAAAATTTTTTTGTTTTTTTCATGACTAGAGCCCTGTATATTTAATTGTGTAAGGATGAACCTGTATATAGTTAAGGAAATACCAATTGTTACAATAGAAATAACAAAAGTAATAAAAAAACCATATTTCACTTTAATATTGGTTGGTAGGATAAAAATATAAGAAAGTAATATAAAACTATACAAAGCAACAACTTTCAAGATAAAAGCAGAAGCAGATTTCTTCATTGCAACACCTCGTCAACTTGAGTTTTACTAGTGATGTAGTAGGTCTAAAGAATCTCCCTACAAATGATTTTTAATGGTTTCAAAGATTTTAACCGTCAAATCATTGGAGGTTTCTTTAGTAAATTCATCGGGATAAATAGCTGGGGATATGATTACTTCCACATTAGCAGGCTTTAAATCCCGATCATTATTGGCTTCTAATATTTTATAAGTATTTTTAATAGTAATAGGGACGATAGGAACATAGGCTTTTTGTGCTGCCTTTAAACTACCTGGTTTAAAGGGATTTAACTCACTGCTTTTGCTCCTGGTTCCTTCAGGGAAAATAACCATAGACTGTCCAGTTTTTAAGTTTTCAGTAGTTTCCTTAATAGCCAATAATGATTGTCGGATATCATTTCTATCTATAAATACCCCTTCCATACATTCCAACCATTTACTGATAATAGGCCATTTTTTCAATTCAATTTTTGCTAGAAAGCCCAAAGACTTTGGCAGGTATAACAATAGTATAGGAATGTCAAAATAGCCCTGATGGTTGCTTACAAATAATACTGATCCATCCTTTGGTATATGCTCCAATCCTGTTACCTTAACGGTGCTGCCGGTGGAACCTATCAATATAGTACACCATTTTTTACTGATCCCATCGGTGTAGCTTCTTTTTTCCTCTGTACGTCCTTCCTTATGTAGCTTTTTTACCTTTGGTATGGCAAAGACCTTCACATACAAACCATATAATAAAAAGTGAGCAATTCCAAAAAACTTTTTCATTTTTTGTTCCCTCCTAGCTAAGACAGCATAATGTTATGATGTTATTATATTATCATATAATTTGAGGGGTTTAAAGAAAACTTTTCATTTTAGGTTCTTTTTAGGGAAAACAGGAAATAGAAAATATATGAAGAATAATATATATAAATTTTGTGGATTAGAGGGAGGGTAAAATGATGGGTAAATTTAACGTAGCTGTTTGTCAAATGTTGGTTACAGACAATAAAAAGAAGAACCTAGAAAAAGCTGAGGCTATGATTCGTGAGGCTCAGTCCCAAGGAGCACAGCTGGTGGTTTTGCCAGAAATATTTAATTGTCTCTATAATAATGATTATATGAGGGAAATGGCAGAGGACTTTCCAGGGGTAACCACAACTATGTTGAGAAATCTAGCTAAGGAACTTGGTTTATATATTGTAGGAGGATCTATACCAGAAAAGTCAAAGGAGAAAATTTTCAACACTTCTTATACTTTTAACCCAGAAGGAGATTTGATTGCTACCTACAGAAAGATGCATCTGTTTGATATTGATGTTAAGGGAAAAATTACTTTTAAGGAATCTGATATTCTAGCCTCTGGAGAAGGGATAACGGTAGTGGATACTGAATTTTGTAAAATAGGCATTGCCATATGCTATGATATGAGATTTCCAGAACTGATGAGATTAATGGCTTTAAAGGGGGCAGAGGTTATTGTAGTGCCAGCTGCCTTTAACACCACTACAGGTCCAGCCCACTGGCATGATACCATCAAAATAAGAGCAGTAGATAATCAAGTATATTTTATTGCCGCATCTCCTGCCCGTAACCTTGAATCCAGTTACCATGCCTATGGTCATTCTACGATTATGAATCCATGGGGGGAGATTGTGGCTACCACCAATGAAGAAGAATCCATTATTTATGGTGAAATAGATTTAGATTATATAAAAAAAGTAAGGGAGGAACTGCCCTTATTAAAGCATCGTCGAACAGATTTATATAGATTAGAAATCCTAGAAAAATAATTTATAAAATTAAAGGGGAGGGAGAAACTGGGCAAAAAATCACACCCATAAATTAGATGAAAAGTTAAAATGAACCATGGCTATGGTAAAATATCATGAATTACAATATATTGGAAACAACCATGTAACCTATAGTTTCTAAGGGCACTCCCCTTTGGCAAATCTTACAACCCCTGAAAATGTATACACTACTTCTCCTTTATGCTAAAATTTTTTAGAGCAAAGCTAAAAAAGCTAGAGAGGTTGATGTATATGAAAATACCATCGAAAAAAATAATAATTGGCATATTAGCAGCAACACTATTGATTGGAGCTGTTGCTTCAGGACTGTTAGCAAATCCAGCTATTCTAAAAATGGAAGATGCTATCATGGGAACTGAAGGATACTTAGGAGGGGAGGATAACCTAGCCTATGAAACTTCGGAGGAAGATTTAGAAGAAGTTGAAGATAGAGAAGACGTTATAGATGACTTTAAAGATGAAGTGGTTAAAGAAATTAAAGAAATTAAAGAAAAGACCACTACAGAAGTTAAACAGCAAAATACAGTAGATAAGTCCCCTATTACTGGCGAAAGGTATACTGTAAAAAGTGGCGACACATTATCTTTAATTGCCCAAAGAGCTGGAGTCTCCTTAGGGCAATTAAGAAGTATCAATGGTTTAAACTCTGATACCATCTATATTGGACAAGTACTAAAAACTAAAGGAACATCACCAACTACAAATGTTGCCGCAGCTACAAATACCCAGTCCCCATCAAGGGGAGGATCTCAAAGGGATGAGGATATCTATTGGTTGAGTAGAATTATCCACGCAGAGGCTCAAGGAGAGCCTTACCAAGGTAAGGTAGCTGTAGGAAACGTTATTTTAAATAGGGTAAGAAGTGGGAAATTCCCCAACACCATCTATGGAGTAATCTTTGACCGACAGGACGGTTATACACAGTTTTCACCAGTTATAGATGGAACTATTTATAATACCCCCCATAAAGATAGTGTTAAAGCAGCAACTGAAGTTTTAAATGGTGTTAGACCTGTGGGAGAAGCACTATACTTCTTAAATCCAAGAAAGGCAACAAACTTTTGGATTGTAAATAACCGACAATATATGAAAACTATTGGAGACCATGATTTTTACTATTAAATAAAACTAAGAATTAAAAAATAAAACTAAGGGTGGAGTATTTCACCCTTAGTTTTATTTTTGACCCTCCATAAGCGACTGCCGTAGAATTGTAGACTTTAGCCATATTTAGCTTGCTTCTTTTTTATTGTGCATATAGTTTAATAAAATATTTTTCACATCTCCAATTAAGTAAAGGGATCCTGTAAAAATAGTAACTTCATCGAGAGCTGTATTTTTCAGACCGTATATTACTGCCTCCTCTAAAGAAGAGATAATAGCAGTTTCTTTACCAAAAAGAAGGGTTTTATCCATCAATTCCTCAGGTTCCATAGCTCGTGGGCTGTTAGGACGAGTAAAGACAACTTTATTACATAGAGGTACGAGATTCCCCAAAACCCCTTCTACATCCTTATCCCTCAACATACCAATAACCATATTGATTTTTTGCCCTTGAAAATATTGTTGAATAGCTTGCTTTAATACCTCAGAGCCCTGGAGGTTATGGGCCCCATCAATCAAAACTAAGGGGTTATGATGCAATATTTCCAATCTTCCTCCCCAAAAATTACTATATAAACCCTTAAATAGGCTGTCATTACTAATAGAAAGCATATTATTTTCTCTTAACACCATTAAAGTAAGTGTAGCCAAAGCAGCATTATAAACTTGATGTTTACCTATCATTTTAATCTTCAAGTCTTCATAATGGCCAAATGCTGTGGAGAGATTGAAAATCTGCTCTTTAATATTCATATCCAGCAGGTCTACATCCTTTTCCTGTAAGCTATAAATTTTAGCATTTTTATCTTTTGCAACCTTTTTAATAACCTCTTCAACCATAGGTTCTTGCCAATGGTAGGTTACCATACCCTGGGGCTTGATGATACCAGCCTTATGGAGGGCAATCTGCCTAAGATCAGATCCTAAAATATCAATATGATCTATACCTATAGGTGTAATCACAGAAATCAGTGAATTTTTGATAATGTTTGTAGCATCTGTTAATCCACCTAATCCTACCTCTAAAATAACATAATCTACTTTTTCTTTAACAAAATATAAAAAGGCCATTAATGTCATCATATCAAACATTGCAGGAGGGTCCATCCCCTCCTCTAGTAGAGGTAAAATTACTTTAGATAAATCATCAACTATAGCTGCAAAGTCCTCTTTTGAAGCATTAATACCGTTAATTTTAATTCTGTCGGTATAACATTGCAAATGTGGAGAGGTAAAAAGACCAACTTTATATCCTTCTGCCATCAACATGCTGTGGATAAAGGAACAAGTGGAACCTTTACCATTGGTTCCAGCTACATGAATAAATTTCAAGTGATCCTGAGGATTACCTAAAACATGTAATATTTTACCGATATTTTCTAAGCTTAATTTTGTTCCAAAACTATGATTTTTTTCAATAAATTGAATGGCCTCCCAAAAGTTCAACCAACACTCCTCCTAATCATGATAATAGATTTTTTTCTTTGCAATAGATTTATTATACAACCAAAAAATCTCCTATACAATAGGGAAAAATCAAGAAAAAACTTGTTTAGGAAAATATTTTTTCGACAGAAACAAACAAAGTAAAAAAATACCAAAAACTGCCTAGAAACAGGTTTTATATCCCTAAGCTGTATGATCCATTGGGTTATAGATGGGGTTTATAAAATACTAATAATTTTAAATTAAAGTTGACAGAATTATTAAAAGTATGTTAAACTACCTTAAATGTTAACAAAGATCAAGTATAAATTTAAAAATCTATAATATTGATAATATTTAAGACTATAATTAAATATATAATTAATAAATAGAGGTGCACTGAAGATGAGTATATAGTAGGTGACAAGAGGGAAACCCTCAATACTACTATAAAAAGGCTGACGTGCCGAAGCTGTTGAATAGTTATCGATTTAACGGCTGGGGGTTTAGTGAATAGCTAAATCACTGTCATGGGGATAATGTCCATGGGGCGCTATTTGTTAATTGCAAGGTTCATAGATGATTTAATAGATATTGCTATTATTTATTAACATGTCTTGTTTACTATTGCATTAACAAACTCCTAGGATTTAACCTAGGAGATTTTTATTAGTCTTAATATATGAAAAATATTACTAAATCAATTAATTTATGGGAGGAGAATATGAAATGGGTTTATCAATTGGTGTTGTAGGAGCAACAGGAGCTGTTGGTAGAAAGGTAATTGAAATTTTAAAGGAGAGAAAGGTGCCTATTGAGAAGTTAAGAGTGTTTGCATCAGCCAGATCTGCCGGAGAAAAGTTGGATTTCAATGGGCAAGAGGTTACAGTAGAGCTACTAACAGAAGAAGTTATGAAGGATAAATTTGATTACTTACTATTTTCAGCTGGTGGAGGTGTATCAGAAAAATATGCCCCCATTGCAGCCGAGGCAGGAAATATCGCTATAGATAACTCCTCACAATGGAGAATGACTGAAGGGATTCCATTGGTAGTACCTGAGGTAAATCCCCATGTGCTAAAGGATTATAGAGGTATTATAGCAAACCCCAACTGTTCTACTATACAAATGATGGTGGCTTTAGCACCATTGCATAAGCGATATGGTATTAAAAGAATAGTTGTATCCACCTACCAAGCTGTGTCAGGCAGCGGTCACAACGCTATTGTAGAGCTGGAAGGTCAAATGCGGGATGCTGAACATCCAAATCAAGTTTATCCTAAGAAAATTGCTGCCAACTGTATTCCTCATATAGATGTATTTAATGAAAATGGATTTACAAAAGAAGAATTAAAAATGGTGTACGAGACACAAAAGATATTAGAAGATAATACTATAGAAGTAAATGCGACTACTGTTAGAATTCCTGTGTTTTATGGACATAGTGAATCTATCTACCTAGAGTTTAAGGAGGAGCCGGATTTAAAAGAGGTAAGAGAAATTCTTGAAAATGCTCCAGGTGTAGTTGTATTAGATAATCCAGCAAATAACGAGTATCCAACACCTTTAGAAACAGCTAATACAGATGATACTTACGTAGGCCGTATACGAAGGGATTTATACAATCCTAAGGCACTATCTCTTTGGGTAGTTGCAGATAACCTAAGAAAAGGTGCTGCCACCAATGCTGTACAAATTATAGAGGTAATGGAGGCAATGAAGTAAGGTATAGGATTTTTAAAAAGTAGGGTTTAAAAATAAAATGAAAAGGAGGAAAAATTATGTTTAACGGTGCCGGCGTTGCTATTGTTACCCCTTTTAAAGGTGGAAAGGTTGATTTAGCAGGGTTTGAAAGGCTTATTGATTTTCAATTAGAAAATGATAATCAAGCGTTAATTGTTTTAGGGACTACTGGGGAGGCATCCACACAGAGCTATGAGGAAAGGGAAGCGGTTATAAAAACTGCTGTAGCAAGAGCCAACAAAAGAGTGCCTGTTATCATTGGAACGGGCTCCAACAGTACAGATGTATCGATTAAATATACAAAGCAGGCAGAAATGCTAGGTGCAGATGGCATCCTACTGGTTACTCCCTACTATAATAAATGCACCCAAAAAGGACTTATACAACATTATACAGAAATTGTAAAATCTACATCTCTTCCAGCTATTCTTTATAATGTTCCTGGAAGAACAGGAGTGAACATTGAACCTGCAACAGTAGCAGAGTTAGCAAAGGTAGATAATATTATTGGCATTAAAGAAGCCAGTGGTAATATGACACAAATTCTTGAAATAAAGAGATTAGCACCAGCAGATTTTAAAATTTGGTCGGGTAATGATGATAACATCCTACCGATTTATTCCTGTGGGGGTCATGGGGTGATTTCTGTATTAGCCAACATACTGCCGAAGGAAACCCAAGCTATGTGCAAAGCCTTCCAAGAAGGAGATGTTCAGGAAGCTATTAGACTACAGGTTTACTATAAGAAACTTATTAGCTTATTATTTATAGAAGTGAATCCAATTCCTGTAAAGGCAGCATTGGGTACTATGGGCTATATTGAAAATGAACTAAGACTTCCTTTAACACCCATGGAGGAGGAAACTAAACAAAAGCTAATTGAAGAAATGAAACGGCTACAAATCATATAGGAGGGAAGGGGCTTATGAATTTAGTTATTGCTGGTATTAGTGGGAAGATGGGACAAATGATTTATAAGCTTGCTGAAGAAAGTGGTTATTGGAATAAAGTAGAGGGAGTTGATCTTAAGAAGACCTTTGATGCTCTTGAGGAAGTGCCTGACGTTGTTATAGACTTCTCACATCCCACAGCAATGGAAGGAGTTCTGAAGTATTGTCTAGGAAACAATATCCCCTTAGTTATAGGTACCACTGGTTTTGAAGAAAAGGAGCAGCAGCTTATCCATGATGCTTCAAAAAACATTCCTATTCTCCAAGCCACCAATATGTCCTTAGGAATGAACCTAGTCTTTTCTCTAGTAGAACAGGTGGCTGCTATATTAAAGGATAATGTGGATATAGAGGTTATTGAATCCCATCACAATAGAAAAAAGGATGCACCTTCTGGAAGTGCTAAAACCATCGTAGAAGCAATTGAGAAGGGATTAGGTGGTGATAGGAAAAGGGTTTATGGTAGAGAAGGACAATGTCCTAGAGAAAAAGGAGAAATTGGTATTCATGCTATCCGTGGTGGTAATATTGTAGGTTTTCATGAAGCAAACTTTATTAATGATTTAGAAACCGTAAAAATCACCCATGAAGCCCATGATAGAGGTGTTTTTGCACAGGGAGCATTGGAAGCGGCTAAGTTTTTAATTGGAAAACCTAATGGTTTGTACAATATGAAGGATGTATTGAATTTAAATTAAGAGTTTTTTAAAACACCGGCTGCCTTTGTAAAAGGGCAGCTGGGTTGTATAGACTCATAAATCCCATGGTTTCATGGAAACATAAGAAAAGCCTATAAAAAAATACTAGGAGGAATAAAAGATGGATGCAAGAGAAATTATACAATACATTAAAGAAAGCGAAAAAAAGACACCCATAAAACTATATTTAAAGGGACAGGTGGGTGATATACCATGGGAAAAGTGGCAGATGAAAACCTTTATTACAGGAGACACAGGGATCATCTTTGGAGAATGGAAGGAAATTGCTCTGTTATTGGAGGAATTTAAAGACAAAATAGAGGATTTTGTTCTTGAAAATGACAGAAGAAACTCAGCTATACCCCTATTAGATATGAAAAATATCCATGCTAGAATTGAGCCAGGGGCCATCATTCGAGAAAAAGTAGAAATTGGTAACAATGCTGTTATTATGATGGGGGCTGTTATTAATATTGGGGCTGTTATTGGTGAAGGTACCATGATTGATATGAACGTAGTTGTAGGAGGTAGAGGTACAATAGGTAAAAACTGCCACATTGGAGCAGGGGCTGTTGTAGCTGGTGTGGTAGAACCACCATCAGCAACACCAGTTATTATAGAGGATGATGTAGTTGTAGGGGCAAATGCTGTAATTTTAGAAGGTGTAAGAGTGGGAAAAGGTTCTGTGATTGCTGCTGGAGCTGTGGTTACAGAGGACATTCCTGAAAACGTAGTAGTAGCAGGAACACCAGCTAAAATCATAAAAACAATTGACGATAAAACAAAATCTAAAACAGAAATAGTCCAAGAACTTAGGGATATAATGGGGGCGTAATAACCAATGAACATTGTGGTTCAAAAATATGGGGGCTCGTCTGTAGCCACAACAGAAAAAATAAAAAAAGTAGCAGAAAAGGTTATTAAGAAAAAAGAAGAGGGCTATCATGTTGTAGTCATTGTATCAGCTATGGGAAAAACCACTGATGAATTAATTTCCCTAGCTAAGGGAATTACTGATAATCCTGTGCCAAGGGAGATGGACATGCTTCTTACCACTGGAGAACAGGTTTCTATAGCCCTATTAGCTATGGCTTTGAATGCCAAAGGATATTCGGCTGTTTCTTTTACAGGACCTCAAATGAATATTCAAACAACAGGTATTCATCAAAAAGCCCGTATTAAAGATATAGAGGCATCTAAACTCCTAAAGGCCTTAGAGGAAAATAAGATTGTGGTGGTAGCAGGATTCCAAGGGGTTACAGAGGATAATGAGTATACAACACTAGGCCGTGGTGGTAGTGATACTTCTGCAGTAGCTTTAGCAGCAAAGCTAGGGGCCATATGTGAAATCTACACAGATGTAGATGGGATCTATACAATGGATCCTAGAAAATTACAAAAGGCTAAAAAAATAGAAAAGATTAATTATGAAGAAATGATGGAGATGGCCAGCTTAGGAGCGGGGGTAATTCATTATCGTGCTGTGGAGCTAGGACATAAATATCAAATTCCTATTTATGTAGCCTCTTCATTTTCCGATGAAAGAGGAACGCTGATAACAAATGGAGGTAGAGTTGGAATGGAAGAAACTTTGATTACTGGAATGGCCTCAAGTCTAGAGGATATACAAGTCACACTATTGAATTTACCTTCTTGTACCAGCAGTTTATATAGATTGTTTGGAGAGCTGGCAGAAGCAGAAGTAAATGTCGATATGATTTCTCAAATGCTTACTGAAGAGAATAAGATGAATGTTGGATGTACAATCCCTAAAACTGACCTCCATATAGCAGAAGAAATTGTGGAAAAATGGCGTCAAGAAAATAAGGATATCCAATGGGAAGTAAACACCGACATTGCCAAAATATCTGTAGTAGGTCTAGGAATGCGTTCCCACTCAGGGGTAGCTGCCAAAGTATTTGAATTAATGGCAGAAAATAATATTGAAATCAAAATGATAACAACCTCAGAGATAAAAATCACTTGGGTTGTAGATCAAAAGGATGAGTTGAGGACCATTGAATTAATAGGTAGTGGATTTGGATTGGAGATGGAAGCATGATAAAGGACTGGCAGCGGTTGGATGAAAAATATATCCTACCTACCTATGGCAGAATGTCTATCGTAGTAGATAGAGGAGAGGGTATGTATATTATAGATGAAAAGGGAAACCAATACTTAGATATGTTTTCTGGGTTAGCCGTCAATGCCCTAGGTCATTGTCACCCAGAGCTTTTAGAGACATTACAGCATCAAAGTAGTCGGTTTGGACATATTTCTAACTTCTTTTATAATAAACCAGCTATAGAATTGGCAGAAAAGTTGGTGGAGGCCACTTTTCCTGGGAAGATTTATTTTGCTAACTCTGGAGCAGAGAGTACAGAGGCAGCTATAAAGTACATTCATAAATATGGTAAGGATAAAAACCGTGAAGGTGTGGTAGTATTTAAAAATAGTTTCCATGGTCGAACCTTAGGGGCTTTAAAGTTAACAAGAATGGAAAAGGTTCAGCAGGATTTCCCAGCTCCAGATATACCTGTTTATGAGCTGGCTAAAGAGGATTTGGTGGAACTGGAAAGAATATTTCAACAGCATGAACCAGCAGCCCTATTATTTGAACCTGTTTTTGGTTCTGGTGGTGTACAGGTTATTTCAGTGGAATTTATTGAGGGTGCTAGAAAACTTTGTGATGAATATGGAATATTACTATGTATGGATGAAATTCAAACTGGAATAGGAAGAACAGGTGCATTATTTGCCTATCAGCATACATCTATTACTCCTGATATCCTCTTATTTGCTAAGGGGGTAGGTGGAGGATTACCCTTGGGTGGTATTTTAGTAGCCGATCAAATAGCCCATTACTTTAAAAATGGAGATCACGGCACCACTTTTGCTCCAAATCCCATTGCTGCTGCAGTAGGAAAGAGAACTATAGAGCTTTTGGAGGAGAATATCCTACAAGAATCTAAGGAGGTAGGCCAATACCTACGACAACAGCTACAGCAGCTACAAGAAGCCTATCCTGACATCATAGGAGAAATCCGTGGTAAGGGGTTGATGTTGGGTGTAGAAACATTAAAAAATTCAGATCAATTAACCCTTGAATTTCTTCATAAGGGAATATTGGTAAACGTCACCAATGGTAATATACTAAGACTTTTACCATCATTGATTATTGAGAAACAACATGTTGATATCTTTATAAAAGAATTCAGAGAAATTCTTCAACAATGGTAAAAGGGCCCCTAGGGTCCCTTTTACTACTCAAATCTAAGGAAGTTATAGGTTTCTTAGAAGTTGCTATAAACCAACATATTCCTAAAAAATCAATAAGGTTCCTATGATGAATTATGCAAATAAAATAAATAGTTGCCAAATCCATAAATTCTATGCTATAATTATTTCTACACGGGCAATTAACTCAGCTGGTAGAGTGTCTCCTTGACGTGGAGGAAGTCGGGGGTTCGAGTCCCTCATTGCCCACCAATAAAAATATGTGGTAATTTACACGAATGTGTGAGGTAAAGCATAAGTTTGTCGTATTGACAAGGGTATGCTTTGTTTGTATTTTGCCAAGACTATGCTTTAATCTAGAAGTAGAGTGTTAAAGGTTTAATTCAATGGCAAATATTTTTTAATAGGTAATATTAGAGGCAAAAGTTTATATTATATAAATGGGTATATTGCTTATATTTAAAGCAGATATACCCATTTTTTAGTTTATGGGTTGTTATTATTTTACAAGATTATATGAGTCAAATGAGGAAGTATATTAGCAATCGAAGAATTGATTATTCAGTTGACCTCGAGTGAACTACAATTAAATAAACGAAGTATATTCGTTAAATGAGTGCAATTTAGAGTTCAAGTAATATATGCTTTAATAAAATTTGTCATAGGCAAGCGACATAAACTTAGGGTGTCACTTAACATGCCCATTGCTGTAGCATACAAGAAGTACCATCAGCAAAATACCTTCTTAATGGTGCAAGTACCGTTTTGGAGGGAGAACTCCGGGGGTACAGTTCAAAGGCACTGGAGATACGGAGACGTTATATGCCGTCCCTACTAAAAAATAGTGGTAGTACGTAACATGCTGATGATAGAGATAATTACATAAGATGGAGAAAGTGAAATAAAGATGATTTATATAATTAAGGGAACTTTCATATATATTTGGCGTCTAACAATTAGAAGGAGTGATTATATGAGAAGGTATTTATGTTTACTAGTTTGTATGGCTGTAAGTTTGACACTCTTGTCAGGATGTGGAAGTTATGGCAATAGAAATTCAACCGAAGGAACAGTGAATACAGTATTGATAACTGATTCAATCCAATCTGATGAAACAACTGAATGGGAACCTACAACATATGAAACTGTCAACAACTTTCCTAGTGTCACTATGACTATAAAAAAAGCAAGCGTATCTTCTACAGGATTGACTATAGAATTTAAGAATAACTCTGGCAATCAGTGTATCTATGGTGAATACTTTTTATTGGAAAAGAAAATCAATGAAAGATGGTATCAGGTTCCTGTTTCTATAGATGATAATTACGCATTTCATGATATTGGTTATAATTTGGATTCTATGAACGATGGAGAATGGAAAATTGATTGGAACTGGCTCTATGGAAGTTTGGATACTGGTGAATATCGTATAGTGAAGGATATAGTGGATTTTAGAAATACAGGGAATTATGATAAGTACTATTTGACAGCGGAGTTTACAGTTCATTAATTAAACAAAACGGCACTCTTTAGCTTGTTATGAGGGCATAACAGATCAAAAATGTGACGTTGGAACAACACGGGGGTTGTTCCCTACAATAAATATATACATCCATTGAGGCGATCTTTGACCTCCCCATTAATAAAAATTCATTTATAAATTT
Organism: Natronincola ferrireducens; assembly: GCF_900100845.1. Taxonomy (NCBI): domain Bacteria; kingdom Bacillati; phylum Bacillota; class Clostridia; order Peptostreptococcales; family Natronincolaceae; genus Natronincola; species Natronincola ferrireducens. The sequence goes on from NZ_FNFP01000001.1 coordinate 1,069,723, forward strand.
AAATTGAGTAAATAAATTAAGTAAAGATGATTTTGTTTTGACTTAGCAACAGACAGAGTTGAAAACAAGAAAGAGAGATGTAGTATATTATATACACATAATATACTACATCTCTCTTTCTTGTTGTATTACCTTCTTAATAATTGAAATTTCTCTACAGAATGGAGAGAAATTTCATAGATAAATTAGAAAATTATATTAGCTATTAGTACAATAATAGGCAGAGTAACTAAAGTCCTTTGAATGAAAATGATTATTAAATCCTTTATAGACAAAGGAATTTTAGAGCCCAATAGTAACCCGCCTACTTCCGACATATAAATTAATTGGGTGACAGATACACAAGCTATGATAAACCGTGTTAGTTCACTTTCGATTCTACTGCCAATTACAGCAGGTAAAAACATATCAGCAAACCCAACCACAAGGGTTTGGGAAGCCTCTACTGCTTCAGGAACCTGTAATAAGTTAAGCAGAGGAATGAAGGGTAAGCCTAACCATTGGAAAACAGGGGTATATTCTGCTATAATCACGGCCAATGTTCCTAAAGCCATAACAATAGGAAGAACACCTAACCACATATCTACTACATTTTTTATACCACCCTTTAAAAAGTCCATTACATCAGTATTTTTTTTAGCCTTTATAATAGCTTGATTTAATCCCCATTGAAAAGGAGTAAAACCTTCTAGGATTTCTTCGCTGTTATTTTGACAAGTATTATTATAATAAATATGAGATTTTCTTGATAGTGGTGGAATACGAGGCACAATAATAGCAGCCACTACTCCTGATAGTGTTACAGTTAAATAAAATGGTATAAATAAATGGGATAAACCTATTTGTGAAATCACAACAAGACAGAAGGTAACAGAAACTGCAGAAAAGGTTGTTGCAATTACTGCTGCTTCTCGCTGTGTATAATAACCTTCTTCGTACTGTTTACTAGTCATTAGAACGCCTATGGTGCCATCTCCTAGCCAAGAGGTAATACAGTCTATGGAAGAACGTCCTGGCAAATTAAAGATAGGACGCATGATCCTAGTTAATAATGTCCCAAAGAATTCTAATAAACCAAAATTCAAAAGAAGAGGTAAGAATATGCCGGCAAATAGGAATGTAGCAAATAAAATAGGCAGCAAATCAAATAAAAGCAATCCACCGGTATCTTCAGACCACACCCAAATTGGACCTATCTCAAACAAGGTTAAAGTTGCAAAGAGGAGGCCTAAAACTCTACATATTAACCATAGAGGAGATATATCGAATAAGGTAATAAGAAAACTATGTTTTGTTATAAAAGTAGGTCTAAGGGTTTTTACAACAATACTACCCAGTACGGTTATACTCATTAATACAGTTATGATGGCAGGTAAAGTGTCGGATAGTATATCTAAAATTATCCCAGAAAAGACAGCTATGGGAATAGTAATTTCTCCATTATGAGAAATTGGAATCATAAAAATCAACACCCCTATTATTGAAGGAACAATAAAAGAGAGTAAATCTGCAGTTGAATAGTTGGGTTTAGTTATTTCATTTGTTTTAATCATGGAATAGCTCCTTTTCTATTTAGATTTTTAATTTTATACACAATAATTAATTTTAATACATTATGCATAAAAATTCAACAACTTGTATTTAAAAAACCAAAGTTTAAATATTCAAAAAATGTTTAATTAAATAATACCCAAAAACAATAAATAAAGTTGTACCAGCAATTGTTCTAATAAAAGGAAGTGTAACAAACATTAATTAGTATCTATATGGTACCTGTTGAAAATTGGTACTTTAGCCTTCAGATTTTTTTAGTTGTAATGTATACTACATATGCCATTGTATTAGGCAAGGTTTAAATTTGTAGAATAATAAGAAAGAGACATCCAATTATGGATGTCTCTTTCTCAAAACAAATGCTATATTGCTAGATAAAATAGAATTCCTAAATAATGGGTGATGCTTCCACCTAGCACAAACAAATGCCATATACCATGGTTAAAAGGAATTTTTTTACACGCATAAAATATTACTCCAAAGGTATAAAATAACCCTCCTGCCAAAAGCCAACCAAACAATCCTCTAGGAACTGTATGTAGCATTGGCTTGATAGCAATTACAATAAGCCATCCCATAAGAATATAAATTATAGTAGAGAGATGTTTAATTTTATCGATAGAAATAACCTTTAAAACGATGCCTACTATAGCTAAAGACCAAATGATTGTGAAAAGGGTCCAGCCCCAGCTACCCCTAAGAGCTACAAGGGTGATGGGAGTATAACTTCCTGCTATGAATAAGTAAATTGCAACATGATCTAAAACCCTAAAAATTCTTTTTGTTTTTTCATGAAAAATGCTATGATAGAGTGTAGAAGCTGTGTAAAGAAAAAATAAAGTAAACCCGTATATGCTAAAGCTTATGATCCCCCAAATATCACCTTTGATACTGGCAAAAGCAATTAGAATCGCTAAGGCAACTATACTAAGAAGTATACCAATACCATGGCTTATACTATTAAAAATTTCTTCTGCGAGAGTGTATCTACTAAGACGTTTATCGTTTTTGGAGTCTACTACTGGATTATAAGGCATGCTTTACTTTCACCTCCGTTTAATATTTGTTAGTTATTTTGCACATGCAACGATGTATTTAAACCTATGATAAAATACTTTTTACTAATATTATACATTAGTTGAGGGATAGATGACAGGAAAACTTTAATTTTATTTGATGATTATTGCAATATTGAGTTAATATGCAGGAGGTAATGCTATGAAAAAGACAAATGCAGCGAGGGTATTAGATAAACTAAAAATTTTTTATGATATTCGTGAATATGAAGTGGAAGAAACAGACTTAAGTGCTGAAAATGCAGCTGAAAAAGTAGGATTCCCTCTAGAACAAGTATTTAAAACATTAGTAGCCAAGGGGGACAAAACTGGGGTAATCATATGTTGTATATCAGGAGAAAGAGAACTAAATTTGAAAAAAATAGCTGCATTAAGTAAAAATAAAAAAGTAGACTTAGTCCCTTTAAAAGAAGTTCAGCAGTTGACAGGGTATATTCGAGGCGGTGTTTCACCAATTGCAATGAAAAAAAGCTACCCTACATATATTGATGAAAGAGCTATTGAATTTTCCATGATTATGATTAGTGCTGGTCTTCGAGGTTGTCAGCTTCTCCTCCATCCTCAAGATTTAGCCAAGGCTGTTAAAGGAACTTTTGGTGATATAACCAACTGAAGTATAGGTTTCTAAAATGCTATTAAAGAGTGGGGTTGTTATTAGCATTAGGATATTAAGTTTAGTAATAATGATATTAAAGTACTGATTTTTAAATTTACACATAAAAAATTGAAACTTTCTTTGGATATAAAACGTCTAAATAGATAAGACGAAAAAGCTGAAGGAGTAGAAAAAATGAAAAAAGTAATTTTATTAATTCTCATAAGTATTACTTTGTTATCAGCCTGTGCTCCCGTAAGTAATACCAATCAATCTACATATATACATATGCCTCATGAAATAATCTTTTATCATAATGGTGATGAAATTATAATAGGGGGAGAAAGTAAGGGCTATGAAACTCTTCTTTCTTTAATTGATAAAGTTATTGCTGATACAGAGAATGTAGGAATGATGAAATCTATTATTAGAAATCCTAATGAACAAAAGGTTAAGTCTTCAGAGTATGCATTAGAGCTTATTTATTGTGATGCAATAAAAACTTCTCTAATGATTAATGGAAGAAGGGAAACTATAGTGTTTAGTAAGGTTTTTATACCTCTAGATAGTAATACTATATTTATTGGAATTGATGAAGGGTACAGCAATAGAGGGATTTCAGTATCCTTTATACCTAAAGAACTTGTAGTAGCTCTATTAGATGTTGTATAATCAAAAAAACTTCTAAAAAATAAAATAGAAATCCAAAGATCTCCATAAAAGCGTTAGCACTCATAACATTTGTTTGAATGCTAACGCTTTTGAAAAGAGATTATAGACTAATAAAGAGGTTTTTTATGAGTTTTTTCATGAAATTTAAGCAAAAGATTTAATTAAAGAAATTAGGGGGCTTTATATATGTTAGGAAATATCGTTTTATTTACTATGGGTATATTTATAAAAATTTTCATTTTTCATTTTTTTATGGAGATACCAAGAAATTTATTATTAATAACTTTTAACAATTTATTAGTTATACTTGCTATTTATTGTTTAGCAGGCTTAGTAAAGGAAGGAAGAAGGTTAAAAGTTTTTCTCTTGGCCAATATTATCCTATCCCTCCTAATTTTTGTAGATGCCATGTACTATAGTCATTTTTTTACACTAATACCTATACATAGTATTTATCAAGTAGGTCAATTAGGACCCGTATCAAACAGCATTTTTACTTTATTGAAACCCGGATACTTATTGGTTTTTATAGATACTATTTTTTTATGGATTTATTATAAAAAGCAGCACCGAACAATACCTATACTTGAAAGAAAGCACAAACTAGTTTTAGCTGGGGCATTTTTTGTATTTGTTTTTTCAGTGGCGGGGGGCGTCTATAAAGTTGGAAGAGATACAGAAGGAAATTATACTCCTCACAATTTAGGAATAATTAATTATCATCTATATGATATAGGTAGGTTCTTTGTAAAAAGTTCTCTAGATATAGATCGTGTTGAGGCTGTCATGGATATAGTCAATTATGAAACCGACAATCCAAGAGGATTTGGCTTAGTTAAAAATAGAAATGTCATTGTTATTCAAGCAGAATCTACACAAAACTTTGTCATTAATCAAGAAATTGAAGGGCAGATGATTACACCTGTATTAAATCAGTTAATTAATAAAGATAGTATCTATTTTAGTCGATATTATGAACAGGTAGGTTGGGGAAATACCTCTGATGCAGAATTTGTATCCCATAACGGCTTCTATCCTTCTACCGGAACCTTTAGTTATAAAGCCTTTGAGGAAAATGATTTTATAAATCTACCGATCCTATTAAAAGAAAGGGGATATAGCACCATTGCTTTTCATGGGAATCATGGTTCCTTTTGGAACCGGGATAACATTTATAATGCTCAAGGATTTGATACCTTCATTAGCTTAGAAAAGCTAGAAGAGGATGAATTAATAGGTATAGGGTTAAGTGATGCATCACTTTTTAGACAGTCTATTAAACATTTAAAAAATCTGAAGCAACCCTTTTACTCCTTCTATGTTACACTAACTTCCCATCATCCCTTTACTATGGAGGATCATGATAAAGGGCTAACTATTGAGGGGGAATATAGTGGCACTCTTCTAGAGGATTATTTACAGACAGTACATTATTTAGACCAACAAATAGGAAACTTTATAGAGATGCTAAAGCAAGAAGGGTTATATGATAATAGTATCATTGTAATCTATGGGGACCATGAGGGTTTAGACATGAGAAATGAAGAAGCAAATGACTTATTATCTTCTTTTTTAGCAAAACCATATGAAGAAGATGAAATGTTTCGTGTTCCTATGATTGTGCACATTCCTAATAGTGGTGTGAAAGAAGAAGTGACCATTGCTGGCGGTCAAATAGATTTTTTTCCTACAATGGCAAATTTATTAGGACTAAGTATAAAGACGGATCAGGTATTAGGAAAGGATCTGTTAAATATTAAAGAAGGATTTGTAGCAAAGCAAGTTCATATAGCAAAAGGCTCCTTTATAGATAATGATAAAGTATTTATCATATCCAGTGACGGTGTTTTTGAAAACAGCAGAGCTTGGAACATCTATACCGGTGAAGCTGTTGACTTAGAAGAATGCAGAGAAGGCTATGAAAGAGCTTTAGGAGAGATTAACTTATCGGAATATATATTAGAAAATAATTTAGTATCAGTAGTTAAAGAAAAGGGGTTAGAGTATATTTTGAGCATCATCTATAAAAGATGATGCTCAAAACTTTTTAGAAATAGTATCAATGCTTATTTAAGCAAAAATCTAAGTCTAGAACAACTTAGATTAACCTTCTATTTTGGAGGTTTCTTCATCAACATTATTTTCTAACTCTAACGTGGATTTTAAATTGACAATACAATCTTTTTCGTTAGCATAGCCCAAAACAATATCTTCCGCTAAAGAGCGACATGATGGGGATCCACAAGCACCACAATCAATTTGAGGAAGACTTTTTAAAACATCTTCAATCTTCATCAGCTTTTCTATAGCTTTAGAAAGATTAGTATCTAGTTTAGTGGAGTAGAGGGGATTAATGGTTTCTGTAAACAAAAAACTTTCAAACCCTTTCAGGTCTACTTTAGAAGCATAGCTATAATGGGTCTCTGCTAAACGTCTAATGCGATTTCGAGCTACAAAGGAGTTTTCAACTGTCAGACTTCCACCAACACAACCATTTGTGCAGGCCTGACACTCTAGAAATACCAAGTCATTGATTTTACCATTCTCTATTTCTTCTAATACATCCATCACATTTTCAATGCCGTCTATGGCAAGGTATTCCTTGACACCTAATGCTTTGCTTTGACCTTCCACTCTAGCCCAATCTATACCTTTGCCAGAAACCTTAAAGACTTCTCCAGTTTTTGTACTATCTAAATTTTTGCTAATCATTAAAAATAAAGATTTTATTGAAATTGCCCCATCAACATAAGAGGTTTTTGTACCAATGGGTTTTTTGAAACTAAATATTCTTGCTGTACATGGGGAAATATAGAATATACCTATATCATCCTCTGATAATTGCAACTCTTTAACCAATTTAGTACGCATCATATAAGCAGTTATCTCAATGGGAGAATCAACAGGTAGAATATGATCAATGAGCTCATGAAACCGTAGTTGAATTAATCGAATAATGGCCGGACAAGATGAAGAAATAACAGGCAACTTTGGGTTAGATGCAATGTAATTTTTGGTATATTTGGTTATTAGATCTGCACTATGGGAAATATCGTATACATCATTAAAGCCATATTGTTTAATACTATTAATAATTTGTGATGGAGTAATATTTTCATTAAACTGACTATATAAAACAGGATCAATTAGTGCAACACGATAAGGGTAGCGAAAAATATATTGAAGATCATGGGTAATACCACTAAAGGCATTAAAAGGACATATATTGATACAAGTACCACAATTAATACATTTACTTTCGAGTATTTTAGCTTTTCTATTTTTCACCCTTATTGCTTCAGTGGGGCAACGCTTAATACAGTTAGTACAGCCTGTGCACTTAGACGGATCAAGGGCTATCGCATGGATTAGGGAACGCATAACAATCCCTCCTAAGGTTATAATAAATATTAGTTATTTATAAAAGTTTTTAGTTAGTTAATATTATATATAATATTATACAATGAAAAAATAAATTTTAAAAATATTTTTATGATTTTTAATATTTTATTGCTATAAGAGAAATTTTATTAATTAAATAATAAAAAGTTAGATCATTAATAAAAATAGAATTATTTTAAATTCATACTATTTTTTAATGTATTGCAAGTTTTTGAAATATGGGGTAATATAATTTAGTATGTAAAAGGAATAATAATATAATTATCAGAAGTATCAAGAAAAAATCACAAAAAATCTACAGAAAAGGAGTGTCATGATGAAAAATTTAGGTTTATTGCCAAAATTAATTATTGGTATTGTTCTAGGGATTGTTATTGGATCTACAAAAATTGAGTTTCTTACTAGACTTTTAGTAACCTTTAGTGGAATTTTTGGTAACTTTTTAGGTTACGTTATTCCTCTACTCATTATTGGTTTTGTTGCTCCAGGTATTGCAGAGTTAGGTGGTAAGGCCGGAAGATTACTGGGGATTACGGCTGGAATAGCTTACTTATCCACAGTACTGGCTGGTATATTAGCATTTTTAGCAGCTTCAATAATTTTGCCAGCAATTATAACTGCTGGTGGAGAAACAGCAGCTGAAGGATTAATAGCTAATCCTTATTTTGAAATTCAAATGCCTGCTATAATGGGTGTTATGACTGCTCTAGTAACAGCCTTCTTGTTAGGTTTAGGTATGGCAGCTATTAAAGGCGATACAATGTTGCGTTTCATGCAGGAATTCCAAAAAATTATACAAAAGGTTATTGAAGCCATTATTATTCCATTACTACCAATACATATAGCTGGAATATTTGCAAGAATGGCTTATTCAGGTGAGGTAATAGAAACCTTAGCTGTATTTGGAAGGGTATTTGTACTAGTTATTGCAGTTCACATTGTTTATATTATCATCCAGTATTTAGTTGCTGGATCTATTACAGGAATAAATCCTTTCAGAGGAATTAAAAATATGTTACCTGCTTATTTTACTGCTATTGGTACACAATCTTCAGCAGCAACGATTCCTGTTACTGTTAGAAGCACATTAAATAATAATGTATCTGATGAGGTGGCGGAGTTTGCAATACCTCTATGTGCAACTATTCATTTAGCAGGAAGTACAATTACCTTAACAACCTGTGCTATTGCTGTTATGGCATTAGAAGGATTAAATCTAGGATTTGGAGAAGTGTTTCCATTTATTCTAATGCTGGGAGTTACTATGGTAGCAGCACCAGGAGTACCTGGTGGAGCAATCATGGCAGCCCTAGGACTTTTAGAAACAATGTTAGGCTTTACTGATGGACAACTTGCTTTAATGATGGCATTATACATTGCTCAAGATAGCTTTGGAACTGCAGCTAATGTAACTGGTGATGGTGCTATTGCATTAATTGTAAATAAATTTGCTAGAAGCTAAGATGATTAAATTTAAAGAAATAAATAAAGGTTAAACAAGCTAAAAGAGAAGGGACACCTTCTCTTTTAGCTTGTTTTTGGTTATTATAAGAATTTTTGTATAACTTTACTCCAGAAATTAAAGTCCTTTAAACGGAGCATTTTTACTTTAAGCTCAGATAATTGTAAAGACACTTCTGTAATACCTGCATAGCGATGTTCAACACCATCGCTAACCAACACAATAGAATTTTCAAATCGATATTCTGGATTTACTTTGATAATGGTTTCAGTTGGGAAAATAACACTGGAGGTAAAAGAGCGATAGGCATTGGTATTGATCGGTGCTAAAGGTGTTACCTGAACAATATTAAGTTTTGGATCTACCAAACTTCCCCCAACAGAATAATTGTAAGCAGTGCTGCCGGTAGACGTAGCTACCAATATACCATCACCACTAAACTTTTGAATAAGGTGATTATTTACTGAGATTGTCATATGAATCGTACGAGATTTATCACCCTTTATAACAATTTCGTTAATACCTCTAGCTTCAATACAATTATTTCTAGTACAAATAGTAGCTTCAATAGGACTAAGTTCCTCTATAAAGTAATCTCCAGATACATATTTTTCTAAAAAACTATCGATTTCATCTGGATTCACCTCAGCAAAAAAGCCTAAATGGCCTGTGTTAATTCCTATAATTGGAATATCAGGAAAATTGTACTTGTGTAGCGCTCCTAAAAAAGAACCATCTCCACCAATACAAATAATTAGTTCAGCATCGTAACTAAAATCAACAGCTATTTCAAAGCCTAATTGTATGAGCTTAGTTTTTAAATAGGAGGCAGTATCTACAGAGGTTTTAGCATCGTTATATACAATATTGATTATTTTTCTTTCTACCATAAACATTCTCCTTTAAATTTAAAATAGATAATCTTAAGGTACTTCATTGAAAATTAAGAGAATAGAATTTTAAGACTGTAACCTAAAATCAAAGTCTTGCTAGATATATAAAAGGAAGCTAATATATTTAACAAGAAATAAAAATACATATATTGTATTATACTACACTTTTCCAGATATAATAGTAATATTTCTTAAAAAAATATAATTATTATAAATAGTTGACTGAATTTTTATCTATAAAAATATTCTTGAAAGTTATCATATAAAATCATATAATATGGGGGGCAAATCAATAAATTTAAGGCAGGTGATACTATGATTATAGAAGGACAACAAAGGGAAGATCGAATTGTGTATGAAGTTACTGAAATCCATAGGGATGAAACAATAAAGGAGTTTTTAAAGAAAAGATTAAATATCTCCAGTCGACTTTTAACAAAATTGAAGAAAAATCAATCAATTCTTTTGAATGATCATTATGTAAAATATCACGAATCAGTGAAAGAGGGGGACATTATAAAAATTGTCATGACAGAAGAACCTAGTCAATTTGAAGGTGAAGATATCCCTCAAGAAATTGTTTATCAAGACGTGGATCTTATTATCATTAATAAATATCCGGGGATTGTTACTCATCCTACCAAAAGTCACCAGCAGGGAACTATTGCTAATGCAGCTCAATATTACTTAAACAAAAAGGGACTAAACTGTAGGATACGATTTGTTAATCGATTGGATATGGATACATCTGGATTATTAATAATAGCTAAAAACCCCTATGCCCATCATATATTATCAGAACAAATGCAGGATAATCAAGTGGAAAAAAAATATACTGCATTTGTAGAAGGAGTAGTAGAAAAGGATTTTGATACGATTGATGCTCCTATATACCGCCCTGCTATTGAATCTATTAAAAGGGTGGTGGATGAGAAGGGACAGAAATCCACCACTAAATATAGGGTCATAGAAAGATATAAAGATGCTACAATGATAGAAGTTCAATTATTAACAGGAAGAACCCATCAGATTCGAGTACATATGACCCATATAGGCCACCCACTAATCGGGGATAGCTTATATGGAAAAGCTTCAAATCTAGTGAATCGTCAAGCCCTCCATGCCAGTTATTTAAAATTTTTTCAACCTAGGTATGGAAAACTTGTAGAAGTAAAAGGTGAGTTACCAGAGGACTTAAAGGAATTACAGCAAAAGTTAAGATGATAAATAATCATTAAAGGAAACAATTTTAAAAAACTTTCATTAATGCTTAATAAGCTTTTAAGGGTGTAGTAGGAATCTATATAGAAGCTTTACTTATAGCTGAATTGAAACTTTATGAGTTACAAAACGAGATAATGATGTTAGGTAATAAGAGTACAACCATAGAAAAAATTATTTTTCTAAATATATCCAATAAGATGATATAAAAATGCCAAAATTAATGAGGGTTTAAAATTCCCGAGGAAAATACCCCCAAGAACTTGAAAGATTTTTAGATATCATGAACTGTGCTTATGAAAAGTTGAATAATGCATGTTAGAAAAATGTTAGAAAATAGTATAACATAAAAAAAGGGTATCCATTCAAGGAACCCTTTTTCATTGAAATAGCAATATCCATTTTGGTGGAGATAAGGGGACTTGAACCCCTGACCTCTTGACTGCCAGTCAAGCGCGCTCCCAACTGCGCCATACCCCCTCGACAAGAATAAGTATACAATAAAAATTGAAACTTGTAAAGAATTTTATAGAATAAAATTTCAACAGAGTTAGAAGCCTTAAAGTCCTCTAACTTCCTTAGCATCTCCTTCGGTAAAGTAGAGAGTATCTTTACCCTTGCATTTTGGACAAATATTATCCTTCATTTGATATATAACAACAGATCCGCCATCCTCTGAAATTTGCTTGCTAATATCACGTTTTCTTGAATAATTTTCTGTTTTATAATCACATTTTTTACAAAAAGCAAACATTAAAATCACAGCCTTTCTTAAATTTTAAACTCCTTAGTATTTTACCCTTATTTTCATTTTAAAATAGTTTTATTCCTTTACTATTTTTTTACACATTTAATAAATTCCTATTTATATATAGTAAATCTAACTAACAACAACCTAAGAAACTTTAAAGAAATACAAAATGTTCACTAGTTTTGTTTTATAAATGGAAGGATTTTTTTTTGTTTTATAGAATATACAATTTAGCAAAACAATTAAAGCTCTAATTCAATAATTGATATTTAACAATAAGATCGATGAACTGTAGATAAGTAGTCATTTAAAAGAGAACCACATATCGATAGAGTAAATTATTAGAATATGGAGGGGAGATTGCAGTGGATAAAAAGATACAGTATAGAGAGAAGGATTTAAAAGATATTGAATTAGATCTAGAAGAACTATCTATTCAGCTAATTGACATATTAAAATATTATAAAATTAAAGGAGTAATCAATAACGAGGAATATGAGCAGCACATTAAAGTAAAGGAAAAATTTTTAACCTACCTACAAAACAAAAGAGAAAAGGATTTGTAGAAAAGGAACAATAATTTCAAAATAGCATAACATAGTAAATAAAAGGGCTAGGAGGATAAATATAATGCCAGAGGGGCTAGAACTCATTACTATGGACGTGTTAACTACCTTTACAGGTGCAGTGTTAGCCACTAATATCGTGACCCACTTTATTAAAGATTATACACCAGAATTTCTAGACAAAAAGATTGTCACATTAATCGTAGCAACCTTTATTATGTTTTCAAATCAATTGTTTTTGGGGACGATTAGCCTACAAACCTTATATTTAAGTTTTTTAAATTCCTTTTTAGTAGCCACAGCTGCTGTAGGCAACTACGAAATTCTTACAAGAAAGACAAAAAAAAGATTAATTAAGGAACTACAAGACGAGGTTGCCTTCAGAGAAAAAGAAGAATAAAGGAATCTATTGATACTTAGAGGATACTAGAACATTACTAGTATCTTTTATATTTATAAAACTTTATTATTTTCTTCACCTGTGTTATAATTTTATGTAAACCTCTCATTACATATAAATTTTTTACTATATAAATAGGAGGTTATGATAATGAAAAAGCTTAAAAATAAAAAATTAGCAATAGCAATTTGCATGGTGACTTTGATATTGTCTATTTTATCAGTAGGTATTTATAGACAATATTTTTCTGGTGAAATACCATTAGAAATACCTTATGGTGAATTTTTAGAGAAAGTAAAAGAAAATCAAGTACGAACTGTATATTTATCCGATAGCCCTAAGTTAAAGGGTGAATTGCAAGATGGAAAAGCTTTTATAACCGATCATCCTAGAACAGATGATTTGAAGGAATTTCTTTTAGTACAAAACATAATAGTTGAAGAAGTAGGGCAACAGCATTCTATGGGTCAAATTATTACCTTTGTTGTTTTGGTAGGGGTATTTGCAGCTATAGCTTTTATTCTGCCTAAACAAAGCTCTAAGCAAGCTTCAAAGGAATATGATAAAATGTCTTCTGTAGAATTTTCAACTCAAAAAGAATCAGCCATTACTTTTAGTAATATTGCTGGAAACGAAGAAGCCAAAGAAAATATGATGGAATTAGTGGATTTTTTAAAAAATCCTAAGAAGTATGAACGATATGGAGCTAGGATGCCCAAAGGGGTTATTTTATATGGCCCTCCAGGCACAGGAAAAACCTTAATGGCAAAGGCCTTAGCCAGTGAAGCAGGTGTAGATTTTTTAGCGGTTTCTGGTTCTGATTTCGTACAGGTATATGCAGGCTTAGGTGCTGGTAGAATTAGAAATCTGTTCAAAAAGGCCAGTGAAAAAGGAAAGTGTGTAATATTCATTGATGAGATAGATGCAATAGGGAAAAAACGGGATCGTGGAGGTCTAGGTGGTAGTGATGAGTCCGACAGAACTTTAAATGCATTACTAACAGAGATGTCAGGCTTTAAAGGTAGTGAAGGAATTATCGTTATGGCAGCCACCAATAGATTAGATATTTTGGATGAAGCTCTGTTGAGGCCGGGACGTTTTGATAGACAAATAGAGATAGGCTTACCCGACTTAAAGGCACGACAGGATATTTTAGCCCTATATACAAGAAACAGACCTATAGACAATACCATTAGCATTGAAAAAATAGCTCAACAAACTGTATATTTTAGTGGCGCTAAGCTAGAGAATTTAATGAATGAAGCAGCTATTTATGCAGCTAGGGAAAATGCATCCTTTATTGCAGAAAAGCATATTGATAGAGCATTTTATACAGTTATTGCTGGAGAAGAGAAAAAAAATAGAGGAAACATAAAAGAAATAGACAGAAAAATTACTGCATATCATGAAGCTGGACATACTGTAGCTACTAAGCTATTATGCCCTGAAAATAAGGTGACAAAGGTTACTATTATTCCCAGCACAAAAGGTGCTGGAGGTTTCAGTATGAATGTTCCTCCCGACAGTATGTATCATAGAAAAGTAGATATGTTTAATAATATTAAAATCGCTCTTGCTGGTAGAGTAGTGGAAGAATTTGTTTTTGGTGGAGATAATATAACCACTGGAGCAAGTAATGATATACAAAAAGCTACTGAAATAATTGTTTCTATGGTAAAGCAATTTGGTATGAGTGAAGAGGTAGGGATGATCAACTATGATATTTTGCTAGGAGGATCTGGAGGGATAGATCAGAGACTAGCAGAAATATGCAACAACGAAATGAAAAGACTATATAATGAGACAAAAGAACTAATAAAAGAAAATATCCAATTGGTTTCTGCTATTGCAAAAGGTCTGTTGGATAGGGAAACCCTAAAAGAAGATGAAATTGATATGATTATTAAGGAGGCAGCTTAGGCTGCCTTTTGCATGAAAAAAATTTTCAAAGTATATAATAACACCTATAGCCCAATAAAAATGATAAATGAGGTGTATTATAAAAAATGATAGTTAAAATACATTTTAAAAAATCTAATAAAACTATAGAAGTTTTTCCAGGGAATACACTACTAAGTGTTGCTAGAGACCATCATATTTTTATTCCATCCCCCTGTGGTGGCAATGCAAGATGTGGGGGATGTAGGATAAGGGTATTACAGGGTAAGGACTTAGAGGACATCAGTGCTGAAGAATATTTGAAGCTAAGTGATGAGCAGATAGAGAAGGGATTTAGACTAGCTTGCTCTTATGTTATAAAAGAAGATATTGAGGTGGATATATAGAAGAAAGAAAAATAGTAGAGAAGTCAAGTGACGTGGACAGTAAAAAAAGAAAGAAATTTAAAACGAATAGAGGGAAATTACGTAATAGTAATGGATAATGAAGAATTTTGGTAAAAAGTACATTTTAAATCCAACTTATTTTATTATATAATAACCTTAAAGACAGTCGAGGATGCCCGTGACGACTAGCAAAATTCAACCGACAAATAACATCCGGGAGAACATATTTTTATTCCTATGGAATGCCCCTAAGGGGACTTCAGAAGAATAAAATTTGTCACCCACCTTTAGTGCGTGGCGGGTGTGAATTTTGCTAGTTGACGACATCTTGGATCAAAGTTCCTCCTAAGATTTTCTTAGGGGGTTTTATTTTTTCTGCAAAAGAATAAAAACTATTTTTCAAAGCATAAATTTCTATTTTTTCTAAAAACTTGAACAATTAGTAAAAATATGTTAACATTAAAAAAATTACATAAAAATAGGTGTCAAATTTTCGAGTGAAATAATCTAAGGCTAGTAAAAGCTAAGATTTTTTACCCTTGGGTAAATAAAGAAATTTATTTGCCTCCCACTTTGGAAAGGAAATTTGTGTTAATAAATAAGCCGATCCTTGTGGATTGGCTATTGTTTTTTCATGAAAGAATATGAATTTCAAGTAAAGGGGAAGAGGCCATGGAACTATTAAATACAGTAACGATGGAAAAAGCACGGAATAGGCTTGAGGAAGTTTTTAAAGACTTAACATTAGCAGGGGAAGAAATTCCAATATTACAAGCTCTAGGTCGAATTGTTTACGAAGATATAAAAGCTCCAATAAATGTTCCAGACTTTAATAGATCCACCGTTGATGGCTATGCAGTTATTGCAAAGGACACCTTTGGTGCCAGTGAATCCCTACCAAGCTTTTTGCAAAAATCTGGAGAAGTAGAAATGGGAAAACCAACAGAAATTTCTATTCAATCTGGTGAATGTTGTTATGTTCCTACAGGGGGTATGCTCCCTAAAAATAGTGATGCCGTTGTCATGGTGGAATATACAGAGGAGATGGATGATGATACGATTTTTATCCAAACGGCGGTTGCCCCTAAGGACAATGTTTTAGAAGTGGGGGAGGATATTACCAAAGAACAAGTAATTCTAAAAAAAGGTCATAAACTGAGACCCCAGGATATCGGTGTATTAGCAGGCATGGGGTTTACAAAGATAAAGGTTTTTAGAAAGCTTAAAATAAGCATTCTATCAACTGGCGATGAAATTGTTTCACCAGAGGAAGAAACAAAACCCGGGCAAATTAAGGATATGAACACCTATAGTTTAGCGACAGCTGCTATCCAGAGTGGGTGTGAAGTAGTGGCCTTAGATGTAGTAAAAGACGACTTACAGGTCTTAGAGGATCAACTGAAGGCTTTTCTAGAGATTAGTGATATCATATTGGTATCTGGAGGAAGCTCCATGGGAACCAAGGATGTTACAAAGGATGCTATAAATGCTATAGGAGAACCGGGAGTATTTATTCATGGCATTGCTGTAAAACCTGGAAAACCAACTATTGTGGGGAAGATAAACAACAAAGCAGTTTTTGGTCTACCGGGACAACCGGTGTCGGCATTGGTGGTTTATCAAATCCTAGTAAACCATTTAGTTAAGGTGCTTTATAGTGATGAAAGTTCCATACCCTATCTTTTGGGAGAATTAACGGTAAATATAGCCTCAGCTCCCGGGAGAGAACACTATGTAATGGTGAAGATTGCCCAGGAAAAACAAAAGACAAAGGTTTATCCTATTCATGGAAAATCTGGGATGTTAACAATGATGACTAATTCGATAGGCTATGTGAAAATTGATACAAATCAAGAGGGACTAACAAAAGGACAAGAGGTGGAGGTTTATCTATTTTAAAAAAGCGGGGTGTTTATATGGGAAAAGACACAAGAAATATATATTTAACCAATATTCCTTTGCAGGAGGCACAAAATCAATATTTCTCAAGCTTTGACATAGAAGAATTTTTTAGAAAAACTGAAAAGGTAAAGGTCATAGATGCCTTAGATAGGATAACCTCAGCCCCAGTTTTTGCTGAAAAATCTTCCCCAAGCTATAATGCTGCTGCCATGGATGGTATTGCTGTTATAGCAGAAAAAACCTATGGTGCTACGGAAAGTAATCCTATTCAGTTAAAGTTAGATAAGGATTATATTTTTATTAATACAGGTGGATGTATTAAAGAGCCCTACGATGCTGTCATTATGATTGAAGATGTTGTAGAAATAGATGATGAAAAGGTTGAAATATATAGGGGTGCCAAGCCATGGCAACATGTAAGACCTATTGGGGAGGATATTGTAGAGGGAGAAATGATTATTTCCACTAACCATAAAATTAGACCCATGGATATCGGAGGACTTTTAGCGGGCAAAATTCAAGAGGTTGAAGTCTATCAACAGCCTAAGGTAGGAATTATACCAACAGGATCGGAAATCATTGAGGTCTCCCAACCTCTAGAGGTTGGAAAAATTGTAGAATCTAACTCTCGAATGTTTGCCGGAATGATTCAGCACTATGGAGGCTTGCCCAATAGATATCCCATTGTGAAGGATGATTACAATCTTATTAGAGAAGCCATCTGTAAAGCTGTGGAAGAAAATGATGTTATTATTATTAATGCTGGGTCTTCAGCTGGCTCAAAGGATTATACAGTAAACATACTAAGAGAAATTGGAGATGTAGTTATCCACGGGGTAGCTACTAAACCAGGAAAACCAGTTATTTTAGCTACTGTAAAAGGAAAGCCAGTAATAGGCATTCCAGGATATCCTGTATCTGCTTACTTTGTTTTTGAATTTTTCTTAAAGCCCCTCATCTTTCAATACAATCGACAAGTTCTTCCAGAGGGACAAAAAATAAAAGCTCATTTAACCAGAAGGGTTGTATCTTCTCTAAAACATGAAGAATATATTCGATTGAAGCTAGGTAAAGTTGGAGAGAAAATGACAGCTACACCATTAGAACGGGGTGCTGGAGTTACTATGTCTTTGGTAAAGGCGGATGGTATTTTGGTTATTCCTCAGCAAAGTGAAGGATATGAGGCAGGAAAAGAAATAGAAGTCACTTTATTGAAGTCCTCAGAAGAAATCCAAAATACAATTGTATCTATAGGAAGTCATGATATTGTTATGGATATAATAGGAAACCAGGTACATAAGGAAAATCCCCAGTTGTTTTTAGCCTCTGCCCATGTAGGTAGCATGGGGGGAATTATGGCTATGAAAAAAAAGGAATGCCATATAGCGCCTATTCATCTAATGGATGAAGTGACAGGGGAGTACAATGTATCCTATGTTAAACGTTATCTAAAGGATGAAAAAATGACTTTAATCAAATTTGCAAAAAGAAGTCAAGGCTTTATGATAGCAAAGGGAAACCCTAAAAATATTGAA
The DNA here is from genome assembly GCF_900100845.1 of Natronincola ferrireducens. Lineage (NCBI taxonomy): Bacteria > Bacillati > Bacillota > Clostridia > Peptostreptococcales > Natronincolaceae > Natronincola > Natronincola ferrireducens. The sequence goes on from NZ_FNFP01000001.1 coordinate 1,088,037, forward strand.
GGGATACAGGATCTAATCCGGGATGATCTACAGTTTGTAAATAGACAACGGGGGGCTGGCACAAGAATTTTGTTGGATTATTCTTTAAAAGGAGCAGGGATAGAAGCATCTCAAGTCAATGGGTATGATAGGGAAATGACCACCCATATGGCGGTGGCGGCGGCAGTGGCCAGTGGTACCGCCGATTGGGGCTTAGGAGTGTATTCTGCTGCAAAATCTATGGGGTTAGACTTTATCCAAATTGGTTGGGAGGACTATGATCTATTAATTCGACAGGAGGATTTAATAAAGGAGGAAATAATTAAGCTTATTGAAACCATGAAAAGTAATAGTTTCATAAAATTAGTAGAAGGATTAGGTGGTTATGATATGAAAAATGTTGGAGAGGTACTATTTATTTAAGGAGGGGTTTGAATGGCAAAAGTAGTAGCAATAAATATTAGTACAAGAAAAGGTGAAAAAAAAGTTCCAGTTGAAAAGGCAGTTTTCTTAGAAAACTTTGGAATAGAGGGAGATGCCCATGGGGGAGACTGGCATCGACAGGTGAGTTTGTTGGCCCAAGAAAGTGCTGATAAAATTAGACAAGCAGGTCTTCCCCATATTAAAGAAGGGGATTTTGCTGAAAACATCACAACGGAAGGGATAAGCCTGAATCAATTACCTATTGGGACGAAATTGAAAATAGGAGAAACCCTTCAAGAAGTAACCCAAATTGGTAAGGAGTGTCATCAGCATTGTGCTATTTATCATCAAGTTGGGGATTGCGTTATGCCAAAGGAAGGGATTTTTACAAAAGTTATTAAGGGTGGCATTGTTTATCCTGGGGATACTATAGAAGTTGTAGAAGATTAATAAAGAGAAATTGGTTTTATAAATAAAGTCCTGTAGAATTTGTGTAGTATTAAGCAAAAACCTATGGGGCTTTAAACTTTCTGTAAAAGGGTATGATAATAGATAAAGAGAAGAGAAACAGGAGTGGTGTAATGGATAAAAAAGAGGTTAGCAAAATACTAGAGGATATTGGCATACTATTAGAAATCCAAGGGGAAAATCCCTTTAAAACTAGGGCTTATTTTAATGGTGCTAGGGTGATAGAACTTCTAAATGAAGATTTAAACGCCTTAGTAGAGGAAAATAGACTTCATGAAGTAAAGGGAATAGGAAAGGCCCTCCAAGAAAAGATTACTGAGCTTGTAAGCACTGGAAGGCTACAGTACTATGAGGAACTTAAAGCTACTATCCCTGAAGGAATTTTTGATATATTAAAAATTCCAGGCTTAGGACCTAAAAAGGTGAAGGTGTTGTATGATGTATTACATATTACCACCATAGGTGAATTAGAGTATGCTTGCTTGGAAAATAGATTAATTGATTTGAAGGGTTTCGGAGAAAAAACCCAAAATAAAATATTAGAGGGCATAGAACATCTTAAAAAGTATAGGGGACAGCACTTACTATCTACAGGAATGATTTTTGGTAGAGCTATTGTTGAAAAATTAAAGGAGCAAAAGGACATCCTTCGGGTGAGCTTAGCTGGTAGTATAAGAAGGCAAAAGGAGATCATTAAAGATATAGATATTATCGCCAGCTGCCTAGAGGAAAATCGAGAAGCTATCATGGAATACTTCACCTCTCTAGATGAGGTGGAAAAAATAATAGCAAAGGGTAATACAAAATCAAGTGTTTTGCTATGGTCTGGTATTAATGTAGACTTAAGACTGGTCAATGATGAAGAATATCCCTTTTTACTGCATCATTTTACAGGCAGTAAAGAGCATAATACTGCCATTCGTCATAGGGCAAAGACCTTGGGTCTTAAAATTAATGAATACGGTATTTTTAAAGGAACAGAAAGGATTGGGGTAACCAATGAAGAAGAATTTTTTTCTGTATTAAATCTACAGTATATTCCTCCTGAGCTACGGGAAAATCATGGAGAAATAGAGGCTGCTGAGGAGGGAAAAATTCCTGAGTTGATTCAGTTAAATGATATAAAGGGAGTTCTACATGTCCACAGTAACTATAGTGATGGTGTTAACACGATAGAAGAGCTGGTAAAGACAGCTATAGGCAAGGGGTTTCAATATATAGGCATTTCTGATCACAGTAAAAGTGCCTTTTACGCCAATGGTTTGAAGGAAAAGACAGTGAAAAAACAACATGAAGAAATAGATGAATTAAGAATAAAATATCCTGCAATAAAAATACTTAAGGGCATAGAGTCTGATATCCTTGTAGATGGTTCATTAGATTATGATGAAGAGATATTATCCACCTTCGATTATGTTATTGGCTCTGTCCATTCTAATTTTAACCTAGACAAGGAAACTATGACAAATCGTTTAAAAAGGGCGATAGAAAATAAATATTTAACCATATTAGGCCATCCTACTGGAAGACTGTTATTATCTAGAAAAGCCTATAATTTAGATTTAGAGGAAATTATTAAACATTGTAGTAAGTATGATGTGGCTATCGAAATCAATAGTAATCCCCATAGACTAGATTTAGATTGGAGAATGTGCAAGTATGCTAAGGAGAAGGGTGTAAAGCTAGTCATAGAACCAGATGCCCATAGAATCACTGGCATAGATGACATTGCCTATGGCATAGGAATAGGTAGAAAGGGAGGGCTACAACCCCAAGATGTTTTAAATGCCGGAGAATTTGAGAGTGTTTATCATTTATTAAAAAACAAGACAAAGGGCTGATCTGTTAGGTTGCATAGTACCTTCATAGATATTTAACAGTATAAAGCTATGGATATTTCTTTTGTAATACATCCATAGCTTTATTAATTGTAGAAATCTATTTAATATTTTCTATCAGATTCTTTAAATTAAAGGTTTTTGTAATAAGCAGTAGAAAAACATATACCCCCCCTCCTACAAGAGAAGAAATTATTGTACTCAAACCATTGCTACTAGAAATATTGAAAAAGATTCTATAAGTATATATCATTGTAATGATCATTAATAACGAAGCAAACAAGGGTTTTAAGAGGGCTTGGGTTAGAGGTACCGTAATTTTGATATATCTCATTAAAGTAATAAGGTTTAAAGCAAAGATAATAAAGGTAGATAATATAAAACCAATAAAAAAGCCATAGATACCGTATTTAGGGTTAGGTATTAAAAAATAGGTACAATACAGCTGTACAATCATTCCTAAAAGATAATTTACTGTAGTAATAATCTGTTTTCCCATACCATGGAGTATTCCCGATAATATGTGTTGCATACAGAGAAAAATGGTGCCATAGCTGATGAGAGCAAGGTACTTCCCCACGTCCTCCTGATCATAGATTAGTTCAGCCAAATGATTACCAAAAACAACATAGACAATGGTGGTGGGGATAGCCATCAATAAAGTTATTCTAAGAGCTAAATTTGATTTATACTCTATATCCTGCCAATTGTTAACTGCCAATTGCTCTGAAATATTAGGTATAATGTTAATAACTAAAGCAGTGGTGACGGTAAAGGGTAAGTATAGAAGGGGCATTGCCATACCAGAGATTTTTCCAAAGGTTTCAATTGCAGCAATGGAAGAATATCCTGCTACCTGTAGTCTTTGGGGAATCAAAATGGCATTTACCGTTTGCATTATTACAGAAATCAGACGGCTTAAAGTAATAGGTACAGAAATAAACAAAACATGATTTAGAATTTCTAATGTGGAGTTACTATGAACATTTAAATAATGGGTTTTCTCCATGATTTTTTTAAAATTAAATCTAAGAACTAGGTAGAGCAAACTGAAAACTTCTCCAATAGAAATTCCTATAATAGCAATAGTAGCAGCTGCTATAGGATTGGAAGGCGCCTTATAATATAAATAGGACAAAACAAATACAATCCTGAAAATCTGCTCCAATACTTGGGAAGTAGCAGCAGGAGCCATCTCTTTTAGGCCATAGAAAAATCCTCTTAAAATACTAGAGAAGCTTATGATGCTAATAGCGGGAATTGTCCACAGAACAGGATAATATAGATTAGGATTTTTCAGTAAATTATTGACAATAAAATTAATTCTTAAAGAGACAGCAACTGAAAGACCGAGAGAAATCGATCCCCCTAAGACTAAAGAAAGCAACAATACCTTGTAGATACCCTCTCGATTATGAACAGATTTTTCCTTAGCAACTAATTTGGATACGGCGATAGGAATACCTGCTGTTGGTATAGTAATAACTACCATTAAAAAAGGAAAAACCATCTGATATAGGCCAATAGCTGCAGCTCCAATTGTTCGTGAGAGAAGTATTCTATATATAAAGCCTAAGGATCGAACAACAACATTGACCAATGCTAGTAAAATTGTGCCAAAAATAAAAGAGGACTTTTTCAAATAAACCACCTCTGTGATGAGTATTGATACTCAATAAATATTCTTATGCAGCATCTATTATTACAATAATTCAAGAGGATGTTTATAAGAGGCAACAAAAAAGATTAAATAGTCTACCACAAGATGTGAATAATACACTAGTATGGGTATATATATGTATATATAATGATAGATAGTAAAAATTTGGGGGTGTAAAATTTGATTGAAAAAATAGATGGGATTATGACAAAGGAAGAATTTCATGAAGTTGTAGAGAAAAAAATAAAAACCTCGTCAGAGACCTTTACCCTTGCAATGATAGATATTGATAACTTTGAAACGGTGAATAGCTATTATGGAGAAGTGATCGGGGACAAGGTAATACAGAAGATAGCTTCTGTACTAAAGCAAAATCTAAGAACCACAGATCTGCTGGGAAGATACAATAAAGATGAATTCCATGTATTATTTGGCAATACCAATGCAGAAACAGGCTTTATTATGATAGAGGAGATTAGACGATATTTCGATGAAAACACCTTTCAATTAGGGGAAAAAAATTATGATATTTCGATTAAATTCAGTGGGGGTGCAGCAAATTTTCCTAGAGATGCGAAAAATGCTGTGGAACTTTTTAGAGCTGCTGGCAGCGCCCTATTTAGGGCGAAAAGAGAAGGGAGGAATAGGGTTTGCTTAGCTGAAAGTGAAAATATGATTCTTAAGTCCAATTATTATACAAAAACTCAACTAGAGAGATTATCAGAGCTATCAAAAAAAACAGATAAAACAGAGGCTTTTTTATTAAGGGAAGCTCTAGATGATTTGTTTGAAAAACATAGTAAATAATACAACAAAAATTAGCAAGGAGGGCATGGATTCCATCCTACTGGCAAATAATAAAGCTATATCAACTATAATAGAGGAGGTAAAAAATGGAGTTGGTTTGTCCTATTTGTAATAGTTTAGCCAGTTATATTGTAAAATGTCCTTTTTGTACCAGTAAGATGGAATCCCAGGGGGCAATACAGGATTATTTTGATGATTACAGTCCTTATCTAGACAAGGAAATTACAGAAAAGTTGGATGGTGTCGCTTCAGAACAATGTCTTCATATCTTTTTTTGTCCACAATGCCAAAAAGATAAAAGAATAGGGATAGATAAAATTCTAATGTAAATGTGAAAAGGAAGATTATAGGTAATAAAGAATAGATTGAAATTGTCTTGATGAAATACTATAATGAATTATAACTATAAAAATTTTAATTTGGAACATTATTAAAGTCGTTGTTAACCATCCTGCTAACGCTGTATAAACTATAGGCCAAGTATTATATGGAATAATTTGGTCTACAATTCAGAGGGATTAAAATTCCTCTAGATCAACAAATTAAGTGATATTTAATTATATTAGATTTAAAGTTTGTTAGATATAAACTATTATAGTAGTATATATAGTTTAATAGTGTGGGTTAAAAAAGGGGGGAGTGCAATGGAATCAAACGATAAAATCATAAAAAAACTAAAGTATGTTCCAGAGATTAAAGGTGTTTTAAGAAGTAATTATATTGAATTGCCTAGTTGTATAGCAGAGGCCAGTGGCATAAAAATATTTGGAAAGAGGATTAAATCAATTTTATTTAGTACTGATGTTGCTATTATTAAAAACACCAATGCTGATGCTGTTATTGCTGTCTATCCTTTCACACCTCAGCTAGTAATTACACAAGCTCTTATGCTAGCTTCAGATGTACCTGTGTTTTGTGGGGTAGGGGGTGGATTAACCACTGGAAAACGATCTATCAATATAGCCCTTCATGCAGAATTTCAAGGTGCTATTGGGGTTGTTATGAATAAGCCAACACCTAACGAGCTTATTACAGAGTTAAAAAGTACTATTGATATTCCTGTGGTTATTACTGTTGTAACAGAGGATGAAGACATTGAAGGTAGACTTGCAGCAGGAGCAGACATTTTAAATGTTTCAGGGGCATCAAAAACCACAAATATCATTAAAAAAATCCGGGAAATAAGTAAGACTGTCCCTATTATAGCAACTGGTGGAAATAGCAGGGATTCAATACTAAGAACCATTGAAGCAGGAGCCAATGCTATTACCTATACACCACCATCAACAGGAGAGATATTTACCGAAGCCATGAAGAAATATAGAGGAGAATAGAGAAACAGCTAAGGCTTGCCTTAGCTGTTTCTCTATAAAACAGATACTTAATAGCTGTTTAAAATTCTATCAATGCTGTGGAAGTTAGGCTGTAGCTTTTGAAAGGTTGTCACGTATTTAAATCCTATGTTTTTTAGATGCTTTAAAGCATTTGGAAAATCAAAAGCCAGATGTTGAGGTTGATGGGAATCGGATCCTAGAGTGATAATTTCTCCCCCTAAATCATGGTATAACTTGACAATATCAATAGAAGGATGATAATCTCCTAGTTTGTATCGAAGACCAGAGGTATTTAATTCAATACCCTTACCCTTTTCAATAACCTTTTTTAAAATATTAACTGTAAAATCCTTATATTCTTCTAAAGGAAGGGCCATATCAAATCCACCATAACGCTTTATTATATCTAAGTGACCCAACACACTGTAATCAGTATAATTATCTACAACATAGCTTAATTCTTGAAAATAGACGGCATAGGCTGTTTTTTGTTCTTTATTATCAAAGAAATTTCCAAAAAATAAATCTTTTTTTTCTACAGAATGAATGGAGCCAAGAATAAAATCAAAGGAATAAGCTTTGACATCTTCCTTATATCTATCTAATATATGGGGTTGTAGGCCAAATTCAACACCCTTATGAATCGTGATTTTACCCTCATAAATCTTCTGCAATTCTTCAATAGAAGAAAAATACTCATAAAAGTCAAACTGAAAATCATTGTTGTTACCATCATAATCATAGTCAGTGTGATCTGTGAAACACAATTCCTTTACACCCTGTTTAATAGCAGCCTCTATAGCTTCCTTCATCTTCATGGATGAATCGGGAGAAAAATTACTGTGAACATGAAAATCATACATAAAATTGCCTCCTAAACCAATATTTACGTCTTTATCATCCTCTATTTTATCCTTAGGCAGTGATGAAGTCAAAAGATATTTATAGCTTTTCTCTTCATATCCTCTGTACCTCCGCTACCTTCCCTTTTTAAAATATCAGCAAATTGACTATGGAATTTTTAGGTCTGTTTTAAATAAGGAAATTCATCATAAACAGATATTCCATTGAGATTTGTCATAGCTATTTCATCCTTTCCTATAATCATGCTATATTGTATCAATTACCACCTATAGTTTGGCGAAATTTCAGTATTATTATAAGGAATAGACTGTAAACTTAGGAGAAAAAAATCACTAAAAAAGAAAGAATTTGCAAGATTAAAACAGAAACAATCAAAAATGACTTTTAAATAAAATATATTGCATATAATAACAATACATATAAAAAATTTAAAAGGGGAAAAATTTATAAAAAAATGATGAATATACTGATTTTATCGGAATACAATAAGAAAAAGCTAGTAATTATAAAATTATAACAAATAAAAAAAGAAATAAAAACTGAAACACTAGACAATAATTTTTAACAAAAAGAAATTTAAAAAAATTAGAAATTCAATTGACAGAAAAAAGATGCAATGCTATAATGAAATAACAAAACAAAACACGGAAGGGAGAAGGATAATGTGAAAAAAAATAATGTGTGTAAAGAAACAACAAAGGAATATAATAAATGTGGGATATATACTTGCATCCACTGTGTTTTGGGGAATTGTATGCTAGAACAGTGCGAAATCTTCGAGGAACGACTTGTGCAAGAACACTAAAATAAATTTCATATATAAATTACCGTTACTTGGAATTAAATATAAGGTGAAGTATTTTTTACTTCACCTTTCATTATGTTTAAAATTCATAATTTTAAAATCATTACAAAGACTCCTTGATTTTTTGATGTTGAAGCTGATACAAATGATAATAAAGACCTTTTTTCTGTAAGAGTTGCTGATGATTACCATGCTCATAAATTCGTCCCTTATGTAGTACGATAATTTTATTACAGCTTTGAACAGTAGATAGTCTATGGGCAATGGCAATAGTAGTTTTATTCTTAATTATCTTTTCGATTGTAGCTTGGATAAGTTTTTCTGTTTCTGTATCGATGTTGGAGGTAGCTTCATCTAATATTAAAACCTTTGGATCATACATAAGGGCCCTAGCAAAGGATAACAGCTGACGTTGTCCAGTAGAAAGATTGTTGCCCTTTTCTACAATAGGTTCATTATACTTATTGGGAAGCTTTTCAATAAATCTATGGGCGTTAACATATTCTGCCGCTGATTTAATGGCTTCATCAGAAAAGTTATTGTTGTTCAATACAATATTTTCTTTAATTGTGCCAGCAAACAAGAATACATCCTGCATGAGAATGCCAATATTTTTCCGTAGATCCTTCAAGGGAATCAATTGAATATTGACACCATCCATTAATATTTCTCCTTTTTGGACATCATAAAATCTACCCATAAGATGAATAATTGATGATTTCCCCGCTCCTGTCGGACCCACAAAGGCAATAGATTCACCAGGGTTAATTTTAAAACTAATATCCTTTAAAACCCAATCCTCCTCTTTATAGGCAAACCAAACATTTTTAAATTCAATTTCTCCTTTAAAGCAATGATTTTCCATAGGATTTTCAGCATTTTGAATGCTAGGCTCCTCATCTAATAAAGCAAAAATTCTTTCGGAGGAGGCCATAGCAGATTGAAGAACATTATATTTTTCTGTCAAATCCTGAATAGGCTGAAAAAATTGTTTAATATAGTTAATAAAAGCAAAAAGGATACCGAACTCTATTTTACCCTGTAGAACCTTTCCCCCTCCATACCAAAGTATAACAGCGATGCCTAAGGAGCGAATAATTTCCATGGTAGGTCTAAAAACAGCATAAATAAGATTTTGTTTTTTATGGGCATACAAAAGCTCTTGATTATTTCTATCAAATTCTTCAAATTGTTGACTTTCTCTATTGAAGATGTGAATAGTTTTCATACCATTAAAGTTAGCATTTAAAAGGGCGTTGATTGTACCTAATTTTGCCCTCACTTCTCTATAAATAGCCCTTACTCTTGAACGAAAAAAAGTTGCTGTAAGGAGAACGATAGGAATCAAGGCAAAACATAAAAGGGCCAGCTGTAGATGCATTTTCACCATAATAATCATAATTCCCACCAATAGAAAAATATCTTTAAAGAGATTAACCAGAACACCTGTATACATTTCGTGGAGGGTTTCTGTATCGTTGGTAACTCTTGTCACTAATCTCCCTACTGGATTGTGGTCGAAAAAACCAAGAGACATTTTTTGCAAATGCTCAAACAATTGTTGACGAATTTCAAAAACAATTTTGTTACTGGTATAATTTAATAGATATATTTGAAGAAAATTTAAAAAGAAGCCTAAGAGAATCAAAAGAAAATAGAAAAAACTGAGGTTGCGAAGACCACTTATTGCTTCTCTACTATAAACCTCCATATAATCATCTATGGCCAGTTTAATGATATAGGGACGGGCTATATCGATACCAGCTATTAGGGTTAGTAAAAATATGGATAGGAGGATAAATAGCCAATAGGGTTTGGCATATTTCAAAAGTCTAGCCATTAGCTTTTTATCGTAGGATTTACCTACATTTTCTTCGTTAAAGCGATGAAAACCTCTCATCTTAAAATCACCTGTCCTTTAGTTCTTAAGAATTACTTCTTCCAAAAGCTGTTTTTGATAAAAATCATAATATAATCCTTTTTTCGTCAAGAGGGATTCATGATCACCTATCTCTATAATTTTTCCTTCCTCTAAAACAATAACTTTATCACAATGTTTTAAAGTAGAGACACGATGGGCAATTATGATAGTAGTTTTATTTTTCATTTCAGTCCTAAGGGCCTGCAGTATTCTTTCCTCGGTGTCGGTATCTACTGCTGAAAAGGAGTCATCAAAAATAAAAATTGATGGATTTTTTATTAAAGCTCTTGCAATAGCAAGTCTTTGTCGTTGACCTCCAGATAGGGTAATACCCTTTTCTCCCACCATTGTTTCATATTGTTTAGGAAATTCCATAATATCCTGGTGAAGACCTGCTACCTTAGCTACTCTTTGGAGGTTTTCTATGTCGTAGGAATCTGCACCAAACCCTATGTTTTCTGTAATGGTGGTGGAGAATAAAAAGCTATCTTGATCAATGAATCCAATGTTTTTTCTTAAAGATGCCAGTTTAATGTTAGTAATAGGATTGTTATCTATGGATATACTGCCTTCCTTCACATCATAAAGTCTAACCAAAAGATTAGCGATAGTTGTTTTTCCACTACCGGTTTTACCTATAATCCCCAGACTAGAGCCAGCAGGAATTTTTAAGGAAAACTCTTCTAAAATATTTTCAGAACTATTGGAATAACCAAAGGTGACCCTATCAAAAACAATAGAGCCCTTTACTTTTTCTAGGTTTTTAGCGTCATGGAAGTCTTGGATTTCTGAGGATTCCTTTAGAATACTATTAATTCTATCTATAGAAGCTCTGCCCCGCTGCATAATATTAATTACCCAACCGATAGAAGAAATAGAAGACACTAGTAATGCTAAATAAGTAGTGAAGGCAACAAAATCCCCTAAAGTAATTATTTCTTCAATCACCAATATTCCCCCGTACCAAATAGCAATAGTAAAGCTTAGAGATGATAAGAACTGTAAAAGAGGATGAAAAATCCCGAATGTTTTAGCTAAATCTAAATTTCTTTGCAGGAGAAGGAGATTTTTTTCTTTGAAGGCATTTATTTCAGCCTCCTCTTGAACAAAGGCCTTTATAACCCTTATACCCGACAGATTTTCCTGGGTTTTATCAGTAACAGCAGCAAAGGCCTCTTGAACAGCTTTAAACCTTTTATGTATAATTTTACCGAATTTTGTCATGAATACTACTAATAAAGGCATAGGGAGGAGGGCCAATACTGTTAGTCTATAATCTGTTGTTCGGAGCATCATAACCATCACCGCTATATTTAGGAAAATAGCATCTGTTAAGGCAACAATTCCTGGACCTAAGGCCATCCTTACAGCATGGATATCATTGGTAAGATGAGCCATCAAGTCCCCGGTTTTATGTCTCTGATAATAACTGGAAGATAAAGTAAGGAGATGAGAAAAAAGCTTGTTTCTTAGTTGGTATTCTAAATTTCTTGAAGCGCCAATAATAAACATACGCCATAAAAATCGAAAAAAACCAATGGTGACTCCTATTAACAGAACATACAAGGCATAAAGAGCCAGTTGACGTTGGGTCAATAGATTTGTCTCTAGACGATTGGTAATACCTCTTAAGATTTCTGGAATAAAAAGCTGTAAAATATCTACTAACAATAACCACAAAACACCTAAAATATAAAACCATTTATTTTTAAGAAAAAAAGGCTTTAGGATTTTAAAACTAATCATGGGGTTCACCTCTATTAACAATAGCCTGTATAAATTCATTTCATTTTATACTAAATTTTGACATTATTCAAGATAGAATAGGATGAGAATAATAATTATAAGGGAGGCAATAATGATTATAAAAGCCCTCGGGAGGTAAAGGATGGATAGAGAAATAGAGGAAAAGAAAAAGGTTTTAAAGGTAAAAAAATTAGGGGAGTGTATAGGCTGTTATAGCTGTATGCTAGTCTGTGCAACTATGGTACATAAAAATTTTTCTTTAGCCAAGAGCGCTATAGCTGTAAGAACCAGTGGGGGATATCAAGGGAGAATGGTAGTGAACATATGTAGAGGATGTAGTTCTCCTGAGTGTGTTGAGGCATGTGATTTTCAAGCTTTATTACCTAGAGATGGGGGAGGGGTAAAATACAAGAGAGAAAACTGCACAGGCTGTAAAGCGTGTATTAATACTTGTGTTGTCCAAGCTATTACCTTTGATCAGGAGGAGGAAAAAGTTATTATATGTCTACAGTGTGGACAGTGTGTGGCTAGTTGTCCCCATGATGTCATAGAGATGGGGGTGCTACAATGATAAAAAAATCCATGAGGATTTTAAGCATAGATTTAAGTAAAAAATATAGCAGGATAGAGGAAAGGGAGGACTTGACCTCTTATATTGGTGGTGTTGCCCTAGCTACTCAGCTTTTAAAGGAAAATATCTTGTACAATCAATCTCCTCTAGTAGAAATGCAGCCCATCATATTTACAAAAGGACCATTAAATACTATCTTTCCTGCAGTTACTAAAGTATGCAGTATGTTTAAATCTCCTTTAACGGGAGAATTAGGAGAAAGCTATGCTGGGTTAAGAATGGCATTAGCGATGGGGATGGCAGGTGTAGATGGGATTATCATTGTAGGGAAAGCTGAAGTGCCTGTATATATTCAAATAGAAGGGGAAAAGGTGAGAATTAGGGATGCAAAGCCTTTATGGCATCTGAACACCGATGAAACAACAAGACTTCTACATGATCAACAAGGCCATAGGGGACTTAGATCCATACTGACTATTGGAGAAGGGGGTATAAATCAAATTAAGTTTGCTAATGTTACAGTGGATACCTATAGACATTTTGGCCGATTAGGTCTGGGATGCTTAATGGGTAGTAAAAATCTAAAGGCTGTTGTTATAGAAGGAAAAAACAATCAACCTATCTCCTGCTTAAAGGAATATAAGAATATTTATAGAGAAATCTATAAAAAAGTAACAGAAACGGATATTATGGAGAAATATCACGGTCTAGGAACCTCCATTAATCTTCAAGCATTAAACGATATGAAGGCTTTACCTGCCTATAACTTTCGGAAAAGCTATGCTGAAGAAGCAGGAAATATCAGTGGAGAGAATTTTGCTGACAAACGGTTAATTAAAAAGCTGGCCTGTAGCGGTTGTCCTATAGGGTGTATTCATATCGCTCTTTTAAGAAAAAAATTTGATGATACCCATGAATATGAGGCTACTACTTTATCCTATGACCATGAACTTATTTATAGTTTAGGAGCTATGATAGGGGTTTGGTCCTTAGATGGTGTTTTAGAATTAATAGAAACAGTAGAGTTGTTGGGTTTAGATGCCATGTCTACAGGAGTCTTGCTGGCTTGGATAACAGAGGCCTTTGAAAAAGCCATTGTTTCCCCAGAAGAAACAATAGAAATTCCTAAATTCGGAGATGTAGAAAGCTACAAGAAAATTATTCGGCATATTGTTAAGAAATCTAATAGCTTTTACGAAAGCGTGGCGGAAGGGACTCATTTTGCCTCTTTAAAATATGGAGGTGGGGATTTTGCCATGGTGTTAGGGAAAAATGAAGTAGCAGGATACCATACCGGTTATGGTAATATTATTGGACAAGCGGTGGGAGCAAGACATTCCCATTTAGATAATGCAGGCTATGCTATAGATCAAGAAAACAAAGAAGTAACTCATAGAGATATGGTGAAGAAGTTAATTAAAGAAGAAATGGATAGAAATCTATTAAATAGCCTTGTAATTTGTTTGTTTGCTAGAAAAGTTTATGACGATAATACAGTTATAAGAGCATTAAAAAGCTTAGGCTATCATATGGATGAAACTATATTACAAAAAATCGGAAGGGAAACCTTCGTAGAAAAAATGAGGTTAAAAGAAAAGATGGGTTTTGATTTAAAAGAAATTTCTTTTCCCAACAGATTTTTTGAAACCCCCAGCTCTAATGTAAAGCTGGAAAGAAACGAAGCTGAAAGAATTTTAGATGTTTATATAGAAGAAGTGAAAAAATTACTTTCCCATACATAATTGGGTTTTTAATTTGTAAGACTATGAATATAAGGAGGTGTTACTAAATGAATTTAGAAACAAGAGACATGATTGTTAAGAAGCTATTAGATGCACAGGAGATGGTAAGGGACTATGAAATGTTTTCCAAGCACACTAATGACAAGGAAGTAGCTGAAGCCTTCAAAAATCTTGCAGAAGAAAGTGGGGTACAGGCCCAAGCCCTACAAAGATTGGCAGATAAATATAGAAGGGACTAAAAATAGGCACGAGTTACGTGCCTCATTTATTTTTTTGTATCCTTTTTACTTCTAAACTCCATATACCCTATTATGCTTTCCATAACTTCATCCTTGAATAAATTTTGTAGCAAATCTAAAACAATGGTATAATAAAATTGTATGGAAACATTTTAAGGATTGGTGATGAAGGAATGAAAAAATTTCAAGAAATAGTATTAAACAAAGAATCATCCACTCAACATTTATATATCCAACTTTATAAAGCTTTAAAGGACCTTATGGTTGAGGGAAGGTTAAGAAAAGGTGATAGATTACCACCTATTCGAAAGTTTGCCAATCTACTAGAGGTAAATAATGTTACGGTTGTTACTGCTTATAGAATATTAGAGGAAGAGGGATTAGTCTATAAAAAAATCGGAAGTGGAACCTATGTAGCTGTAGATCTGTGGAGTAATCGAAAATTCCAAAGATATTCCAATGAAGATAGGGAGGAAGGATTAACAGAAGCTCCTTTAATAGATCAAGGACATATACAAATTGAAGAAGATATGATTAATTTTGCCAGTGCCACACCCTCCACCGATTTATTTCCTGTAGATGATTTTAAACAAGTATTAAATGAAGTGCTAGATCGTGATAAGGGACTGGCTTTTGGTTATCAAGAAAGTCAAGGTTACTATCCTTTAAGATGTGCCCTTAATGAATATATAGACAACTATAATATACATGCTGAAGTAGATAACATTCAGATTATCTCCGGAGCACAGCAGGGAATTGATATTATTGCAAAGGGACTTTTAAACTATGGAGACTATGTTATGATAGAAAGTCCATCCTATACAGGGGCAATGGCAGTATTTCAATCTAGAGGAGCTAAAATTATCGATATTCCTTTGGAGGAAGATGGATTAAATCTACTGGATTTAGAAAAGAAAATAGCTACTTATCAGCCTAAATTTTTATATATTATGCCAAACTTTCAAAATCCAACAGGAATTTCTTATAGCTTAGCAAAAAAGAAAAAAATTATAGAAATTGCTGAAAAGCATAACCTATTAATTGTTGAAGATGATTATTTAAGTGATTTAAATTTTTATGCTAGTAATAATGCAACCCTTAAGAGCTTAGACCATAAAGATTTGGTAATTTATATAAAGAGTTTCTCAAAAATTTTCATGCCGGGATTAAGGTTAGGATTTTTAGTTGTTCCACAATCTCTTTACAGTGAATTATTATTAGCCAAGCATGCTACAGATATTTCCACCTCTGGTCTACTACAGAGGGCGTTGGAATTATATTTAAAAAAAGGAATTTGGCAGCAACATATTAAGTATATGGAGATGCAATACAGAGAGCGGTTTGAAAAAATGATACAATCCATCCAAGCATATATGCCAAGAGAGGTGGAATGTAATTTACCAAAAGGCGGTGTAAATTTTTGGCTTCGTCTTCCTAATGGATTATCCTCTAAAAAGCTCTATGAAGCTGCTGTAAAGGAAAATATTGTATTTGCTCCAGGACATCTATTTTTCTTAAATAATAGAGATACAGACTGTTTTCGACTCAGTATTGCTGCTGTAAATCCTAAAGAAATTCATAATGGAATAAAGAAATTGGGGGGCTTGATTGATTTCTTGATTCAGGATAAAGGTATCTATAGTAAAAAAGCCGATGAATATAAACCTATATTATAGATTCGTGACTAAAGATATCTTTTTATCAGGTATATCTATAGAAGGTGGTATTAGAGAGGGGATACTATGGAAAAAATTCAAATTATATGCAATCCTAATGCAGGAAGACAGATATTGCAGAAAAGTCTTCCTAAACTGATAAATACATTACAAAACCAGAAAAATATTAGGGTTGATATAAACTATACCACAAAAGCATTAGATGCAAAAAATATGGCAATAGAAGGTTGTCATCAAGAGTACGATCTTATTATTACTGTTGGTGGTGATGGAACCGTTAATGAAGTGGTAAATGGTATAATGGTCAGTGATAGAAAGCCTAAGCTTGCTATCTATCCAGCGGGAACAGTAAATGATTTTGGAAACTACTTAAAAATTCCTAAGTCAGTGGAGAATTTTAGCACAATGATTTTAAAGGGGAATACCACGAAGGTAGATGTAGGTTTAGCTAGAGAGAGATATTTTTTGAATGTAGCAGCTGCAGGATTATTGCCAGAGGTGGCCCATAGAGTTTCTTCTGAAGCCAAAACGGTATTAGGAAAATTTGCCTATTATATTGAAGGAATTAAAGAATTCTCTAAGCTTAGGTTTAAACCCATGAAAATAACTTTAAAACATAATGGTCGGGAGGAAGAAAAAGAAATATTATTTTTTATATTAGCCAACAGTCCTTCTGTAGGAGGCTTTAAATACGTTGCACCTCAAGCAAAAATAAATGATGGACATTTAGACCTACTGATTGTGGAGAACAATCAGTTAATGGATGTAGCAGGAATATTTCTTAAGGCCCTAATGGGGAATCATACAAATCATCCTGGACTGCAGTATATACAGGTTCAAGAATTTACGATTCATACAGAGGGTATTGTAGATCTAGACTTAGATGGAGAGCTGGGGGGCCGACTCCCTGCTAATTTTTCTGTAAAAAAACATGGTATTGAAGTGATCATTCCTTAATAACCCATAAGGATAGTACCATCATAATGGGATAAAAAAAAGGTTGAGGGTTCCTCAACCTTTAAGCTGTTTTGATTTATCCTTGTTAGGCCCATCGGTACTGGTGGGCTTCTGTTGAGTCATGGTACATTTGCCTTCAAAGAAGGCATCTTCATCAATAATAAAGGACTTTACCATAACGTCTCCTAAAATTTTACCAGTGGAAGAAATACGCAATTGTTCGGAGGCGGTGACGTTGCCTTCTATCCTTCCGGCGATAACAATATTTGTGGCATAGATATTTCCCATTATATTGCCACCCTCACCTATGTAAGCATCCCCTTGAACATTTACTTCCCCTTGAATACTACCGTCAATTCTTATGGCTCCTTCCACCTTTAATGTTCCTTCGAAGCATGTGTTTTTACCAATAAGGGTACTAAACCCATCTTGGCTTACATTTTCTACGGATTGTTTTTTATTAAACATAAATTCCCTCCTCAATAGCCTTGTATTTAATCCTCTAATAAATCTTTAGGGTCTATAGGATTTCCATGTAGGCGAATTTCAAAATGAACATGGGGTCCTGTGCTTCTTCCTGTACTCCCCATTTTTGCAATAACATCCCCCTTATTAACCCTCTGACCCACCTCCACTAAATTTTCCCGATTGTGGGCATAAACCGTTGTATAGCCATTACCATGGGCAATAATAATCATTCTTCCATAGCTACCGTTGTAGCCAGAATAGGTAACCACACCACTACCAGCAGCTACAATATTGGTATTGGTTTGATTGGCAATATCAATACCACGATGGAATTCCCGTCTTCTATTAATAGGAGAAATTCGATAACCAAAGGGAGATGTGATACGACCAGCAGCAGGTATTAAATTTGGTAGAGCATCTAGGTAATCCAGCTGTTTTTCAACATCTACGATTAATTTACTCATTGTTTCTTTTTGCTCTTCTATGAGGGCTTCTAAATAAGTCATGCTTGTCTCGTAATCATCCATTGATAAAGGCAAGGTTTGTAAGGAGCGGGTAGCCATAAAAAAAGATTCTTCATTATTTATAAGAGTTCCTTTGTTATCTAAACCCACCATATCCAACACATGGATTTTCAAATCATTTAATCCCAATAATTGATTCTCTATTTCTGCAGATCTAAGGGTAAGGGCTGTAATCTCCTCGGCTTGTCTTTTGTTTTCCCCTTGAAGTAAAGATAGACTGTCCTCAGCTGTATGGAGCTGAAGTGTTGTATGATGAAGAGTTCCTGAAGTCACAACTGTACTGACAATAGATAGGGTAAAGCTTATTAAAAGAAATATAGGAATCCAAGAAGGGATGGTAAACTCAACAATTTTGCCAGTTGAATTAGGAATAATCATGAAAGTTAATCTTTTTTTCTTGGGTTTAGCTAAATGTCTAAGTTTCTCCATAACTATCCTCCTTTATTAACCCGTAACAGTATTTGTTAAAGTATTCCATAAAACCATAACTAAATTACTATTCTACAATTTTTCTAAAAATCCTTTTTAAAAACAAAATATTAACTATTCAAAAAATTCATTTTATCATAGGTGCTTTTGTTGAAAAATAGCTTCAATAAAAGTAATGATATAATAATTGACTGGAGTATAAACAACCTTAAATCTCGTAGGCGTTAACTTAAACTAACTATTTCTAAAAACTCTCTCAATTTGTCATCAACTCAGCATAGGGAAGGATAAGTTTGCACCTAAACTAAACTGGGATAAAAATATTTAAGTGTATTGCCTTTGGGAATAATTCTTGGAATCTGTTTTGCTCCCCTCAGGATAATAGATTATAGAAACATATAGAAGTATTTAAAAAAGAAGAAATCTAGAAGAAGATTGAATTCACTACTATGGAAATAGAATAATATTACCTCCAAATTCAAATAATAACATTGATTCTATTTAATTACTTAGGAGGTATAGGAATGAAGAGAAAAATTGCCGTAGAAGACGGTTTAGCAGATGTAAAAAGCTATTTACAAGAAAAAGGTTATCAAGTAGAAGGATTAGATAACAGAAATTTAAATAATTACGATGCCATCATTATAACGGGACAGGACAGCAATGTTTTAGGAATGGAAAATGCAGTGACAAAATCCCCTATTATTTCCGCCCATGGACAATCAGCAGAAGAAGTCTATCAACAACTGCAAAACAGAATGAAATAGTAAAATAAAACCCTGTAGGCCATAGGAGCTACAGGGTTTTATTTGAATGTCATAATTAAATAAATACTATCATTTATAGAAGTGTCTACATCACAATTTAATCTAAATGAGCACCTACATTTACCTGTCCTTAAAGACGAAGAAAGTGTAATCAAAGATTTATTATCAATGTTAAATTCAGAGTTAAGTAAAGGTGGAATTATTAAATTTCATACAAACTTTAATTAATAAACACATAAAAATATCAAATGTTAAGAAGTAAATTATATATACTGACTATGTTTAAAATTAGTATCTAGTTCACAAATGGGATGTAAATCTAAAGATTCAGGATAAAGGTCTAGGATCTCTAATGCTAACTGAATATGAAGACGATCATAATAATCATTAAGATCATAATTTAAAAGCTGACAGATACGCTTTAAACGTTGGGTAAGGGTATTTCCATGAATAAAAAGTGTATCCTTTGTATAGGTCCAGTTTCCATTGCTTCTAATATAAATTCTGAGTGTATTAAGAAGGTCACGGTGACTTTTTTTACTACCCAGTAAGGGATCTAGGGTTTCAATTAAAAAAGATTTAAGTTCTTCCTCACTGCCATGTAGAAGTATTCGCTTGATTTTACTATCTTCATAAAATCCCCATTGATAGTGTTTATTAACCTCACACAATCGGTGTAGAACCCTCTGATTATTAGAATATATTGTTCCAAAACTGCTGCTACCTATAAAAGATTCGCTAACAATTGCTGCCATCCTTACGTCCAAAATTCTAGATGTTGTATTGATCTCTTTATGTTGAAACAATTCTTCTAATAGTACTTGAATATCATGACGGGTTAATGAATGTTCTGGAATAATCACAAAAATAGTCCTCAGCTTGTTTGTAACAAAGTAATTGTTGGACTTTTTAGCAATAGCTCTTGAAATGTATTGATTGCAATAAGAAACTATTTTATTAATTTTGTGGGGAAGCTTAGAATTATTTTGTATAGGAGACTTATCATAAAAATCAATCAATATGAGACGATGAGGCATAGAAAAATTAATACGATATTCATTGGAATATCTATCAATTGTTTCAGGACTCTGGTTGGTAATGAGAGTATCTATGAAGTCGCCTCTATATTTTTCTTCTAAAGCATATAATTGACGTTGCTTTAAGATTTCTAAAGCTAATATAGTTATTCCTCGATCAATGGTAATTTCATCTTCAACAGAATAACTTTCATTTTTTTGAATGATAACGAGCCAGCCTAAATTTTCTTTTTCAACCAAAACTGGCTGAACTCTAAATGCAAGAGTATCTATCATTACTTGGCGGATTGAAGTGTTGGCGAGATGCTTTTTTATGATTGTATAGACTTCGTGAATTTGATTCTCATCTAAAAATCTTTGGAGGGATTGTTCAATAATATTGCCATAACTGTCAATATAAATAATATCTGAAGATATCAAATCTGAAAGCTCAGAAATCAAGTCGTGAATTGATGCACCATTTAAGACCATTTTAGTAAATCTGTTGTGTAGCTGTGTTGTATAGCGATATTTATTGCGTTCTGCCTCGACAATCTTGCTATAAGCATTTAGAGATTTATTATTTTTTTCAGTTAGCTCAAAATTTCTAGCATTTTCAATAGACAAAGCAGCTTGAATAGATATTATTTCTAGTATCTCAACATCCATTTTTGTAAAATCAGTATTATTTGTAAAGTTATCAACCACAAGAACACCGATACACTCATCTTTTATGTTAATAGGACAAGCAATAGCTCCTTTAATAGTACTGAGTTTTTTTCCCAAAAACTCATCAGCTGTTTTGCCTAGCTGTTTGTAAAAGGAGATGGAACGCATTTGTTCCTTAACATTTTTCACCCCATTAACGGCTATAGTTTTGTTTTCTGAAAAAGCTTTTCCAGTAATAGATTCTCCAGGACGTATGACAATACTATAGGCAGTGGCATCAAATCCATAAGAACTTTTAACTTCTAAATATTTTGTTTCCTTATTATAGATAAAAATTAAGCCCGTATCTGCATTGTCGATAAGTTCAATAGACTTTACTAGTAAAGTCCTTAAGACTTCTTCAGATTTCATGGAAGAGTTAAGATATCTTACAGCGTCGACAAGAGCCTTATATTTTTCTGCTTTATCTCTAAAATTAGTCATTATAATAACCTCCAACAAAAATGGTTGTATAAAACAATTTATTTTTAAAAACTATGTTGTTAACAATATACCATATTGATTATTGATTGTATATAATAAATATTAAGACTATATACACATATGTCTTTAGATTTACAATGCTCTAGAGCTAATAGTAATAAGCTAAGAAAAATAATATTAGAATCTTACCATAAACCTAAAGATATGTGTTTATGGAGAGAAAGGATGACAACAATGTATGAACAAAAAATTTTAGAACTTTCAAAAAAATATTATGAAAAAACTGTAGCTTTGCGACACCAATTTCATAAATTTCCTGAGATAGGATTTGAAGAAGTAAAAACTTCCCAAACAGTAGCAGAGGAGCTTGAAAAACTAGGAATTACAGTTACAAGGAATATAGCAAAAACTGGTGTTGTAGGTTTAATCAAAGGAAAGTATCCTGGAAAAACAGTGCTTTTAAGAGCAGATATGGATGCTTTGAATATTCAAGAAGAGGCTGATGTACCCTATCGTTCACAAGTACCAGGCAAAATGCATGCTTGTGGTCACGATGGCCATACTGCAGGACTTCTTGGGGCTGCTATGGTTTTAAATGAATTAAAAGATGAGCTAAAAGGAAATGTAAAGCTGATATTTCAGCCAGCAGAAGAAAATCATGGTGGAGCAGAACCTATGATTACTGAAGGAGTTTTAGAAAATCCTAAAGTAGATGCTGCTTTTGGATGTCACTTGTGGGGAGGAATTCCCGAAGGGGAAATTCATGTAAAGCATGGTGCTGCTATGGCTGCTCCTGACACATTTGCTTTTAAGGTAATTGGTAAAGGTGGACATGGCGCTATGCCTCATTTGGCAATTGACCCTGTAATATTGACTGTTCAGGCTATAAACAATATGCAATCTATTATTAGTCGTCGGATTAATCCCCTTAGTCCTGCAGTTATTTCCTATGGCTCTATTAATGGTGGGGAAAATCATAATGTTATTCCTAATGAAGTTAAAGTTACGGGTACCATTAGAACATTTGATAAGAAATTAAGGTATTGGATTCCAAAAGCTATGGAAGAAACTTTAAAAGGTGTTACAGAGCTACAAGGAGCTAAATACACTTTTGATTTTACTGAGAAGTTTCCAATACTATTTAATGATGATAAAATGACAAATTTAGTTCAAAAAACTGTAGCAAAAGTAGTTGGTGAAGAAAATGTAAAAGAAGCTCCTGAGGCTAATATGGGAGGAGAGGATTTTGCTTACTTTGCCGAGAAAGTACCATCTTCCTTCTTTTTCGTAGGAATCTCTAAAGATATGGAAAAACCTGTTTTGCATCATCATCCAGAATTTCAGTGGGATGATAAAAATTTATTAACTGTAATGCAATCAATGGCACAGGTGGCAGTAGATTTTTTAAACAACAATGAGCAATGACAATAGAACTATTAAACAGATGCAACATGTTCAAATAGAATATTTTGGGGAAATAAGTTAATTTAAATTGTAGAAAGTACACAAACTCAGCATTACAAGAAAGACAACCCATCCTATTAGATTATTCAATATGGAATATGTAAATTAGGAAAACGTATTCAAATATATCCATAAGAAGAAAAAAATAAATATGAATAAACATAAGCTAAGGGTTTCAATGTCTACGGCATTTGAGAATAAGTTAGACTAAATACTAAAAGGAGTGATACTATGGCCAACTCTGTAAAAACAGCAAAAAAAGGAAAATTGTTTGAAAGGATTTTAAATTCAATTGAGAAAACTGGAAATAAATTACCAGATCCAGTAACCTTATTTGTTCTGCTTTCTACTGGAATTATTTTAATTTCTTGGATGGCTTCAACAGCAGGAGTATCGGTGATTCATCCATCAACTGGTGACACAGTAACTGTAGTTAACTTAATGAATCGAGAAGGATTGACAAGAATATTAACAGGATTTGTAAAAAACTTTCAATCCTTTCCCCCACTTGGATTGGTTCTAGTAGTAATGCTTGGAGCTGGTGTAGCTGAAAAATCTGGATTGATGCAAACGGCCATGAGAAATTCCATCAGCAAAGTACCTTCAAAATTAGTAACCGCAACTATTATTTTTGTAGGTATTATGGCAAATGCCGCCGGAGATGCTGGATTTATTGTTCTACCTCCTTTGGCAGCAATAGTATTTTTAGGTATTGGCCGCCATCCTATAATTGGTATATTTGCAGCTTACGCAGGGGTTTCTGGAGGATTTGCGGCAAATTTAATGATTAATATGGGAGATATATTGGTAGCCAGCTTTACCATACCAGCTGCACAAGTTATTGATTCAGCTTATCAAGGTACTCCAGCCATGAATATATATTTTACTATAGCTTCAACAGTGCTATTGGTAGTAGCAGGAGTATTTGTTACAGAGAAAATAATTGCACCTAGATTTCCTAAGTATGAAGGGATAACACATGAAGAAAATACTATTATAGATGAAAAGGAACAAAAAGGTTTAAGGTGGGCAGGCATATCTGTAATTTTACTTGTTTCTTTATTAGTTGCTTTATGTGTAGGAGAAAATGCATTTATGGCAGATTCTGCTACAGGGTCCATTCTTGCTTGGGAAGCTCCTTTAATGCAGGGTCTTGTGCCTATCATTACCTTATTCTTCTTAATTCCTGGACTAATCTATGGGAAAATTACCGGCAGCATTGAAAGTGATAAACAAGCTGTATCTTTAATGGGTGAGTCCATGAAGGATATGGGACCATATATTGTTTTAGCATTTGTGGCTTCTCAATTTTTAGCATATTTCAATTGGAGTAACATTGGTGTTGTTATATCCGTTAAGGGAGCTGAATTCCTTGAAAATGCAGGATTTACTGGAATGGGATTAATCATTGGGTTTATTATTCTTTCTTCCTTTATAAATATCTTTGTAGGTAGTGCTTCAGCTAAATGGGCTATTATGGCACCGATTTTTGTTCCGATGTTCCTATTATTAGGATATAATCCAGCTGTAACACAAATTGCTTATAGAATAGGTGATTCTTTGACTAATCCAGTGAGTCCGTTATTTCCATACTTCCCAATCCTATTAGCCTTCACTCGGAAATATGATAAAGAAGCTGGTATAGGGACCATGATTGCCAATATGCTGCCGTATTCCATCGTATTTGCTATTATGTGGACAATTTTACTTATTCTATTCATTTTATTCAACATTCCTCTCGGACCTAATGCAGGAATATATTATCGAATGTAATCATTTATAATTACTGATAAAAAAGCAAATTTCAATATAACCCTACAATTTAAACAATATACAACTGTATAACTTTAGTTAATTAAAAAGTTAATTTGCTAAATTTTTTGCAAGTGTTACAAAAAAATTGTAAAAAAAAGAAGGAATTTTAAAATAAATGTGGTATACTATAAACGTAAACAGTTAACAATCATTTTAATGTAAATAAAGGAGTGAATAAATTGAACAAAATTTTAATTGATGGAAACAGCTTGACACTTGAGGATGTTGTGAAAGTAGCTAGAAATTACTACGAGGTGGACTTAACACCTGAAGCAGTAGAAAAAGTTAATATAGCTCGAGAGCTAGTAGATCGTTATGTTGATGAAGAAAAGGTAGTTTATGGTATAACTACAGGCTTTGGAAAATTCAGTGATGTGGCTATTTCCAAAGGTGATGCAGAGGAATTACAGACAAATTTAATTATTAGTCATTCTTGCGGTGTAGGAAATCCTTTGCATGAAGAAATCGTAAGGGGTATTATGCTACTAAGAGCCAATGCATTAGCTAAAGGACATTCTGGAATTCGATTAAGCACTCTAAAAACGTTATTAACCATGTTAAACAAAGGTGTTCATCCAATAATCCCTGAAAAAGGTTCTTTAGGTGCCAGTGGGGATTTAGCTCCTCTATCCCATATGGTTTTAGTGATGCTTGGAGAAGGGGAAGCTATTTATAAAGGTAAGAGAATGCCTGGTAAAGAAGCTATGGAGGCAGCTGATATACCAACAATAAAATTAACCTCTAAGGAAGGGTTAGCTTTAATTAACGGTACTCAAGTAATGACTGCCGTAGGTGCTTTAACTCTTTATGATGCAAAACAATTATTAAAGCTTTCTGATATAGCAGCAGCTCTTACAGTAGAAGCCCAAAGAGGTATTGTAGATGCCTTTGACTGGAAGGTTCATCATGTAAGACCTCATCTTGGACAACAACAAACAGCAAAAAACCTTTTAGATTTATTAGAAAATAGTACTTATACCACAAGACAAGGGGAATTAAGGGTACAGGACGCCTATACATTAAGATGCACCCCTCAAATCCATGGAGCTAGTAGAGATGCCATTGGATATGTGGAGTCAAAAATAAATATTGAAATTAATGCAGCTACAGATAATCCATTGATTTTCCCAGAAGAGGAAGAGGTTATTTCAGGAGGGAACTTCCATGGACAACCTATGGCATTAGCCTTTGACTTCTTAGGTATAGCCATTGCAGAATTAGCTAATGTTTCTGAAAGAAGAATAGAAAGACTTGTAAATCCTCAATTAAGTGGACTTCCAGCATTTTTAACAGCTAGGGGTGGATTACATTCAGGATTTATGATAGCTCAATATGCTGCAGCTGCCCTAGTTTCTGAAAACAAAGTATTAGCACATCCGGCCAGTGTAGACTCTATTCCATCTTCAGCAAATCAAGAGGATCATGTTTCTATGGGAACCATTGCAGCTAGAAAGGCTAGAGAAATTTATCACAATGCTGCTAATGTTTTAGCTATTGAGTTAATGGCCGCAGCTCAAGCTATAGACTTCTATGAGGGATACCAATTAGGTAAAGGAACCAGTGAAGCCTATAAAGTGATAAGAGAAGCCATTCCTACTCTTCAAGAGGACAGAGTCATGTATCAAGACATCAACAAGAGTGAAGCTTTAGTTACTACCCATAAAGTTGTTGAAGCAGTAGAAAAGGTTGTTGCAATCGTATAAATAAGTAAAAGTAGATGACCAAAATCTTTGATTTGGCGTCACTCACTTTCTAAGAGTGTAAAAAGAGTGGAGGGATAGTAATTCCCCCCACTCTTTTTAATAATTATCTAGCATCTCTAATATTTTGTCGAGTTTAGCTTTTTGTTCTTCGTCTAAAAAAGGTATCATAGTATCGATAATTTGTTTTTGATTAGGTACAATGTTTTTTAGGCGACCTAATTCCTTTAATATTTCCTCTTCTGATTTATTGCTATACTCATTAAAAATAGCTAAAGCCTTCTGATAATCCTCTTCTGAAACCATATTTTTAACTTCTTCTAGTTTGGAGTAATCTCCTCGTTTAGCAGCCTCTAGTAATTCGTTCAATTCTCTTGGATCCATTATTCTCCCTCCTGATAATAATTTATATAGTATAGATGTAATTTTACTATCTATATAAAGTATGCATAGAATATTATTTTTGCCACAAAATTATAGAATTTCCTTAAAGAAATGGAAACCTTTAATAATTTTATAATGGTTGAATATACATTAATTATTAGAAGATATTAATGAAGGAGGTAAATGATGGATACAATAAATAAGAAGGGGAACATAAATATTTCTATTAATGAAGGACATATAAAACTTGTTGGGATAATGTTTTTATTGTTTTTATTAACTTCAAATAAGAAATCACCCAGTAGATTTAGTTTAAATTTAAAAGAAGTAGATGACATAGAAATTGAAAAAAAATGTAGGTTAATTAATAGAATTAAAGGTTATATGAATCCAGAAGAACAATATGTTCTCCATAGGGCAGAAACTATTTTGCAGATTATTGGAAAGGTAAAGCTTCTTTTGGAATCACCTGGACTACATAGTGCTGAAGTAAAATATCCCTCCTTGAGTTTAGAAGATAGAAAAAGAAATATGCTTCTAGACTTAAGCAAACATATGGAGGAGGAGCATAGGGATTTAATTCATACAGCCATTGATTTAGACATTAAAGCAAGAACTGTAGAGAAGAAGTTGAGGGAATTAAATGACCTAACAAAGGAAGGTATTAACCTAGAAAACATTGAAAAGCTTATTGATTTAGTAGAGCCTATTATAGAGGGGGAAATAAAGGATAAGGTAAAGGATTTAAAGAAGATTACCACCATGTTTAAGTTAATAAAATCTGTAGATGAAAAGGGCACCCTTAATGAAAATGACCTTATGGAAATCATAGCTTCCTATGTAGAGCCTCAGCAAAGAGAGTCTCTTATGAAGATGATGCAAATTGCTAAGGCTGTCAGTAGTACCATGAATAATGATGACACTAAAGTTGCCCCTACCCCTCAATCTAATCCTTTAGAAATAAAGAACGAAAAAGAGGATAAAGAAAAAAAAGGTGAAGAAGTCGACAAAAATGAAGCTACTAAAGACTTTATATAGAAAGAATTTTATGATATAGTACTAATTAGCAGAAGATTTTTAAGGAGTTGTTTAATTATGTTAACAAAGGAAAAAATGGAAAGAATTAATCAACTTGCTAAGTTGTCAAAAAGCAGGGAATTAACTTCCGATGAAAAATTAGAACAGCAAACTTTACGAAAAGAATATCTAGAGGTTTTTAGAAAATCCTTTAGAAAGCAATTAGATGCCATAGAAATTGTAGATTAACCTAAAGAAAGACCACTAGGGAGAAAACCACAATATGTTGTATATCTTTGTCATTAAAAAGAAAAATGACGCTATATGTTGAAAAGTTTTTATGTTTCAATACCAAAATAAACTAAATTTCTCAGCCCTCTTTTTTTATAATGATAGAAAACAAAAGAAAGAGGGTTAAATTATGAAAAAAATTCTAGCAACATTTTTTGTCCTTCTTCTATTAATAGGACATGAAAATATTATATTTGCTTCTTATAAAAATGAAGAAGTATTTGATGAGGAAATGGAACATTATCTACAAGAAATATTTGATACAAGAATAGATATATGGAATGGTTTTATGAGGGGAGAATATGTTTCTATAGAAGCTGTAATAGAAGACCTCCAAGAACACATTATGGAACCCTTATTAACAACTGATGTAGAAATCTATACTGATTTATTACAAAATCCTGCTTCATATGAAATGATAGAACAAGTAAAAATTATAACCTGTAAAGAGATAAAGAAGTATGGTAACAAACGTGAATACAACGTTAAGGTGCTTTGGACAATCCAAGATTATGAAGAAATTTTATATGAGGAGATAGAATATAGGATGGAATTGAGATGGGTAAAAAACAAATGGATGTTAAGCGACTACCAATTAAAGTAGATATTATAGGAAGAGGAATCTTCCTTATTTTTATGGAAAAATTATTTTATGCCAGCTATTAAAATGGGGACATTTTCCCATATAATATTTACAATAATCTTATAAAAAACAAAGGAAATTCATAGTTTAATGTAGAAATATGTGTAAAAGGTAAATGCTGAGGTGAAAAAATTTGGACATAACAAAATTGAATGAAGTTTTTTCTAAAATTCTAATCTCTATTGAGGAAAGTAAATCTGAAGTGTTGGATATTTGTGAAAATATCCGTAAAGAGTGTATAGATTTAAATATGCAGCTAGAAAGCATTAAGGATAACGTTCATCAATTGATTAAAAAAGTAGATGAATTAGAAATATTAGAAAAAAATAGTAGAAAAGAGCTTTTAAAAGTAAGTAGAGATTTTGTAAAATATAAAGAAGAGGATATTCGAGAAGCCTATGAAAAAGCTAATATGCTGCAAATACAATTAATTACGAAAAGACAACAAGAAAAAGAATTTATTAAAAGAAGAACAGAAATAGAGGTGAGATTAAAAAGTGCTGAAAAGACATTGGAGAAGGCAGAAAATCTTACATCTAAAATAGATATTGTTCAAGAATTTTTAGGAGGCAATCTACAGGATATTCATAATACATTAGAGGACATTAAACAGAGACATATTTTAGGTAGGAAAATTATTCATGCTCAGGAAGAGGAACGAAGAAGGGTGGCAAGAGATATTCATGATGGACCTGCCCAATCTTTAGCTAATTTAGTTATAAAAGCTGAGGTATGTGAAAAACTAATGGGTGTAGATATTGATAAAAGTAAGGAAGAGATTCAAGAATTAAAGAAATGCATTAGGGAAAGTATTAAAGATATTCGAAAAATCATCTACAATCTAAGACCAATGTCCTTAGATGATGTGGGCCTTGTTCCTACCCTTCAGCGATATATTGAAAAATTTCAGGCTGAAACCAGTATTTCTATTGACTTTATTATACTATCCCAGGTGGCTTTAGAAGACTCGGTAAAAAGTTTATCTATTTTCCGTATTATTCAAGAAGCATTAAATAATGTTAGAAAGCATGCTAGGGCTCATACTGTAAAAATCCGTATAGAGATGAACACAAAAAATATTTGTATTAATATTATAGATGATGGTATAGGGTTTGACGTGGAAAAGGCTAAGCTCCAACAAGGGGAATATGATAGTTTTGGATTGTTAAATATGAAGGAAAGAGTTGATTTGTTAAATGGAGATTTGCAAATTAAAAGTGAAATCAACGAAGGCACTAAAATTACAGTAAACATACCTAGAGAAGATTAATAAGATTTCATGAGGGGGATAAAAATGAAAAAAATAAAAATATTATTAGTAGATGATCACTCTTTAGTAAGACAGGGATTAAAGCAAATATTAGAATTAGAAGGGGATTTAGAGGTAATAGGTCAAGTAGGTGATGGAGAAGAAGCTATTGTTAAAGCCCAAACCTTAAAGCCGGATGTGATTCTTTTAGATATTAATATGCCTAAGCTCAATGGTATTCATACATTGCGGAGATTGAAGGATATAGATAGCACGATAAAGGTAATTATGCTAACCTTTTATGAAGACAAAGAATATCTTTTTGAAACCATTAATCTAGGTGCTAATGGTTATGTATTAAAGGATGCTGAAAGTGATAGTTTAATTAAGGCTGTAAGGGATGTTTACAGTGGAAATTCATATATTCACCCTAGTATAGCAACAGATTTAGTAAAGGAATTTAACAATAGGAGCACAAAAGAAGATGATGATATGAAGCTAACAAAAAGGGAATATGAGGTATTGACTTTAATAGCCGAAGGTCTAAACAACAAAGAGATAGGTTGTAGCCTTTATATCAGCGAAAAAACTGTTAAGAATCATGTCTCTAATATATTTAAAAAAATTAATGTTAATGATAGAACACAGGCTGCTATATATGCCTATAAACATAACATAAAAAAGATTTAAAATATAAATTAGCTTTACATATTTTAATAAAATGGAGGTTGTTTCAATGCAAATTATTACTGATAGTTCATGTGATTTACCACAAGATATCATTAAAAAATATGATATTCTAGTAGTGCCCTTGAGTATAGAAATTGATGGCATGAATTATGTAGATGGGGTTGACTTGACCCATCAAGAATTTTATCAGAAAATGACAGCCAGTGATATTATCCCCAAAACTTCTCAGCCTTCCCCCCAAAGCTTTATAGATGTCTTTCGTCAGGGGTTAGAAAAATACGGGGAAATTCTTAGTATTAATCTATCCTCTAAGCTAAGTGGCACCTGTGATAGTGCTATGATGGCGAAAAGTATGGTGGGTGGGGAAATTGAAATCTTTGACTCTTTAAATGGTTCCCTAGGTTTAGGACTACAGGTGTTAAAGGCTTGTCATTTATCAAAGGAAGGATGGAGTGTAGACAAAATTGTAAATAAACTAAAGGAATATAGAGAAGAAATGAAGGTAATTGTCTACCTAGAAACTCTAGAAAATTGTGTCAAGGGTGGCAGGGTAACAAAAACTAAGGAAGTAGTGGCCAATTTGTTTAACTTAAAGCCGATAGTTCATGTAGAAGAAGGCTATGTAAGAATTCTTAAAACTGTTCGGGGAAAGAAAAAGGCAATGAGAAATCTTCTGGAAATGATGGAGGAAAGAAATGTAAATTTCAAAGATCGTATTGTAGGTATAACCCACTGTGACTGTTTAGAGGAGGCTTTAAAATTAAAGGAAGAAATTATTAAAAAGTTTAGTCCAGCTGAAGTTATGGTGACGACTATGGGACCAGTTATTGGCACCCATGCTGGAATTGGTGGATTGTTAGTATGCTTCTAAGTAGATAACTTGAAGGTAGATGAGCCATAAGTAGACAACTGTAAGTTGATTTATAGCTTTGATGGTGGTCACTTATATGGAGTGCATCTTTGGTTTGGTGTCAGTAATTTATATAGAATATAAAAAGATTGCCTCCAGTTCAATAAACTGAAGGCAATCTTTTTACAAAAATATCAGCTGTTAGAGGAATCAATGGAGAAATATTCAAAAACCATTTTATGAAAAGCCATTTCCAATGGAGATGGGGAACGATATTTATGATAGACTAAGTAAAAGTTTCGATTCATTTCTAAGTCTTTGATTTTAAAGGTCTTCAGCAGACCATGATTAACTTCACCTTCAACAGCTCTATTTGATAAAAAGGATACACCTAGACCTTTTCGAATACATTGTTTAATGGCTTCGGTACTTTCTATGTAAGCAATAATATTTAAGTCCTTGATGCCTTTATCATACTTCTTTAAAGTGTTTTCTAGTAAGGATCTAGTGCCAGAGCCCTTTTCCCTCATGATAAACCTTTCTTCTAATATAGCTTTTATATCTACCTCGGGTTCAAGGGAGCTATAGGGTTCATGATGGGGAGTAACCAATACAATTTCATCTTGAGTTAACTCTATGTATTTCAGTTGACTATGGGGGAGTTCTACTCCCACTATACCAAAGTCTACTTCTCCGTGGAGGATTCCCTCAACTACTTGTTTTGAATCATAACGGGACATAGTAAAAGTAACATCAGGATAAAGGATATTAAACTGATAAATGATATCTGGAACAATATATTGTTCGGGAATACTACTACAGGCTAATTCAATATTGCCCATAATCTTTCCTTTAAATTCCCCTAGTTTAAACTTAGCACTTTCTTTCAGATTAATGATATTAATTGCATAGTCGTAAAGAATTTCCCCAGCCTTTGTAAGGGAAATTTTTTTGTTGATTCTATTAATAAGTGTTGTATTCAGTTGTTTTTCAAGATTGATAATATGACTACTGATGGTGGGTTGGGTAAGAAACAAATAATCTGCAGCCTTAGAAAAGCTTTTAAATCTAGCAATGGCTATAAAGGATTCTAATTGTTTAAAATCCATAATCACGCCCCCTTTTTTCCTTTATTTCATAATCCCATAGTAACACAGGAGAAGGGGAAGTTCAATCCTAAGGCCTATATCGTTTTTCACACTGTTGACAGCTCTTTTCCTCCGGTTTTTTACAAGGATTAACATGAATTAATACATCTTGAATATCAAAGTTAGTATCCATAATGTTCTCTTTTGCTCTTGCAGCAGCTCCATGACCTTCTGCAACAGTAATATTAGGATTAACACATACCTTCATATCTACAATAAACTTAGATCCATATTGTCTTACTTTAATGTCCTGCACTTCCTTAATACCCTCAGCTTCAAAGGCAGCCTCTTGAATCTGAAGTAGTACTTCCTTAGATGGAGCAGTATCCATTAAGGTAAGAATGGCTTGTTTATAAATAGATACTCCTGTTTTCAATATAAGGGCTGAAACAAATATGCCAGCCAGAGGGTCCATGATAGGATAGCCGTAAAGAGCTCCTCCTATGCCAATTAAGGCGGCAATGGAGGACATAGCATCTGTACGGTTATGCCATGCATCAGCAATCACAGCAGAACTATTAATTTTTTTACCAATACGAAAGGTATAACGAAATAAACCCTCCTTTAAAAAGATGGAAAGAAGAGCGATATAGATAGCTATAGAATCCGGTACAGCAATTGAAGCTTGCCTCAAAATTTTAATAGCTTCATAGCCAATGCCTAAAGCCGTAACAATTAATATAATTGCCAAAATTTTTGAAGTAATCGTTTCAGCACGATGATGACCGTAGGGATGGGATTCATCAGGGGGTTTGTGGGCAATCTTTAATCCCTGAAGTAGAATGATAGTGCCAAATAAATCAGAGGCAGAGTGAAAGGCATCAGCCACTAACGCAGTACTTCCAGCTATAAAGCCCACAACAGCTTTAATTATAGTCAAAAATATGTTGATCATAATACTAATGATAGATACCTTTTTTGCTTCTTTATATCGTAACTTATCCTCCATAAAACATCTTCCTTTCAGAGTTGTGATAGCCATTACAATACATATTATCTGAATACAATCCTAACTATATGCAAATACTTTTATATAAAAGAAGCTACTTTGTTTAACATTCATACTATAAGTCCTTATAAAAAAGTAGTAGGAGGCAAAGTAATGGCACAAATAATTAACTTAAATGACTATAAGGCTACGAAGCAAAGACAATTAATTATTAATATATACCAATTTTTTAATGAAAATTTAGATTATAAACTAGACAATATTTTAATAGATTTTGATGAAGCCTTCATTCAAATGTGCGAGGATTATAAAATAGATTCCACAAATGTAGATTATTTTAGGTTACCTATTATTACCTTTATCGTTACTAGTTTTATTAATAATAGTGAAATATCCGATTATTTTCCCCAGGGACTGGTATTAAGTAATAAAGAAAATAAGTATATGTTTAGGAATACCCTAATAAAAGTTCTTGAAACCTTTGATAAAAATTTTAAGGATAAAAAAAATAAATATTTAATAGAAGAAGAAATAAACCTAATCATTGAAGAAGGCTTGTACAAGCTATTAAAAGTCATTCCACAAAATATCTATTTAGTATAATAAAATCCAGCAGAGACAAACTTAAATAAATTGGTCTTTGCTGGATAATCTTTAATTATTCTATATTGTTATTGTTAATCTTTTTCAGCTTAATCCCAGTTCTTTTCGTTTCTTCTCAATGTGATCAACATAAATTTGTATGGTTTTTTCTGCATCCATTTCTACCACTACTTTACCAAGTCCTAAGGTTTCTGTAGTTTCAGTTAAGGTTTTCACAACAACATCACTACCGGTAATGGAAGGAACTGGTGCAACGTGAACTAGCCAGCCCAATGCCACCGCAGTACAAGCATCAGCCACCGCCTTTTGTTCTAGGTATTCGGGTGCCCCAATAACTAGAGGGAGCTTATTTGTATCAACATCTAAAGCATCGGCCAATTCCTTGGCTGTGTGGGTCATCTTACCAATATCTACACAAGCACCATAGGTTAAAACCGGTGGTATTCCCAGCTGTTGACATACTGCTTTTAGACCCTCCCCACATTCTTCGGCGGCCTTTGGATTAGTAAGTCCTGTATATTCCATAACAGAGGAAGTACAGCCTCCTGATAGAACGAGGATATTGTTTTCGATTAATCCCTTGGTAATCTTGAAGATATTGCTTCCACCCTGACCGTATCTTGCAGTGGTACAACCAACAATCGTTGCAATACCACGAATATTACCATTGGCTATTTGTTCAATTAAAGGTTTGAAGCTACCACCTAAGGCTTTTTTCACAGACTCAGTACTAAAGCCCACCATACAATCTGAAACATGAGGTGGTATATAGGTTTCTCTATTTTCAGCCTTACGGGTTTTGAAGGCATCTATTGCCATATCCAAGGCTTTTTCTGCCTGCTCCTTCATTTTTTCGGGAATAAAATCAAGGGTTTCAGTACCCTGTAGCTTAATAACAGGATGGGTACTTAATAGTTTTGTACCGAACTTCTTAGCGAAGATAGGCATAGTAGGTACTGTACAGTTATAGTCAAACATGAAGAGATCCACCACACCAGTAGCCAGTAGATACTCTTGAGAAAGCCATTCTCCCTCTTGGCCTCCATAGCCTTTTTGATTATGGGTACCTTCATAATTGATGAGCTGTTGTCCTTCACAAACATGACCAAGAATTTGTATCCCCTCAGCTCCAACTGCCTTAGCCTTCTGTTGCCACTGATCAGTTGAAGCTAAATCAATGGCTACATGGGCTAATAACGGCATATGACCATTGGTGATGATATTGATTTTGTTCTCCTTTAGCAGACCCATATTTTGCTGCTTCATAGCAATTTCTTGGGTTCCCATTAATATTTCTTGAATAATGTCCAGCATAAATAATCCTTGATATTCATTGGCAATACCTAGACGAACACCCCTTAGTAGAAATTCTACTGGATCAGAAGTAAAGTTTGTCATACATTGGGTTTGGGCATAGGCCACCTCACTATAGCCACCACCTGGGAATAATCCTAGTTGTCTCCAAAGTTCTTTTCTCTTGGTGGGGGCAAAGGCTTCTACGGTTTTAGATTCTACGTGATGGGGTGCGTGGATATCCTGCATAACCCAATCAGCAAATTCTACTGCTAAGTCTTCAATGGATTTATTAGCATCTAAGCCTGCCATATCTGCATATTTCTTTAGTTTTTCAGGATCTCGAATCTTTAGACCGCTTCCAGGATTTTGTCCTGCCGCCTTTAAGGTCCTTGCCGCCTGATGACAATGAAATATATTTGCAGAAGTACCGATAGTAACATGGCGATACATAAAGTTTCTTGCAACCATGGTATGGGCGTCAACCCCACAAACTCCTCTAGGAGCTTTTTTGCTGATTCTACAGGGGCCATTGGCACAAAGCTGACAGGATAGTCCTTCAATACAAAACTTACATTGGGTAGGCTGTTGTTGGCTAAAACGGTCAAACACATTGGTCATCCCGGCATTATGTACCACCTGGTACATCTCCCGCATGGTTGGATCAATAATAACATTTAAAGGATAGCCTTCCTTAGATTGATCATCTTTTTTGATGTGCTGTCTTTGCCATTTATGGACTTCCTCCATGGAAGGGGACTTTTCAATCCTGCCGTAGTCTACCTTCAGATCATGGAGATTTTCATGTAATGAGGGATCGTTAAAATCCTTGTCGGTTAAATCCGCCGCAAAGGTTTTTTCATCACCCCTCATTCTTTCTGCACTACCCTCATAGGACTTTTTTATATCCTTATCCGACACATTAAAACCTCCTTTTAAAATTATCTATTATCTGTAATATTGTCTCTTAAGAAAACCATAAATATACCAAATTGTTATTATCCTTTGACTGGAACAACAGTTAAAGAAATCTAGTGAAATAAACCCTTTAAATATACAACATAATAGAAAGGGGGAGGAAAGGGCTATGGTGACAAATACATAGAAAAGATTTATTTCCTCAAATGCTAATCAAAACAGGAAACAACAGAAGGTTATTTATGGTATAATTATAGGGTTGCTAAATAGACTAATTATATAATACAGCTAAGGAGGCAATCTTAATGTTCAAACAAAATAAGCTTTTATTTTTTGTAATAACGGTTATGTTAGTTACAGCATTATTAATGGGATGTTCTTCGGAAGATATTGGAGAAAATCTTCTGTACAATGGGGTAGAAGGTCAGGAAAATCAAGGAGTAGTTAAACCTTCATCATCTATTAAGGGAGAAATGAAAGTACATTTCATTGATGTAGGTCAAGGAGATGCAACCCTAATTCAGACACCTAATAACAAAACCATATTAATCGATGCGGGGGATAGAGACAAAGGAACTAGCGTGGTTGAATATATTAAAACCCAAAGTATCTATACTATTGATGTTTTAATAGCCACCCATCCCCATGCTGACCACATAGGAGGAATACCTCATGTAATCAATAGCTTTAATATTGGTGAGGTATATATGCCTAAGGTACCCCATACTACAAAAACATATGAGGATTTACTACTTGCCATACAAAACAAAGGCTTGAAGATTAAAACAGCAAAGGCGGGAGTTACTCTTGATATTGATTCATCTATAGAGGCAGTGATGATGGCACCAAATAGTGAAAAGTATGAAAGTCTTAATGATTATTCTACAGTACTAAAGGTTGTATATGAGGACAGTTCTTTTATCATTACTGGTGATGCTGAAGAATCCTCAGAAAAAGAAATGCTGGCAAAGGGCCATGATCTTAAAGCTGATGTATTAAGAGTAAGTCACCACGGCAGTAGGTCATCCACCATACAACCCTTTTTAAATGAAGTGAATCCCAAGTATGGAATAATATCAGTGGGCACTAACAATAGGTACGGCCACCCCCATGATGAAGCTGTGGCAAGGTTAAGTAGGGCTGGTGTAGATATTTATAGAACAGATATTCATGGACATATCCTTATAACTACAGATGGACAGTCCTATAATATCCATCTTGAGAAAAAAGGTTGGTCAAATCCAAACCCAAATCCTAATCCAACACCTAATACTAACCAAACTGACTCATCAGTTGCAGTTCCTAAGTCTATACCTACAGAGAAAATCGATATTAATACAGCGAGCTTAGAGGAATTACAACATATTATACATATTGGCCATGAATATGCAGAACAAATTATAAACTTAAGACCCTTTAAAACCATTGACGAACTAACAAAAGTAAAAGGAATTGGAGACAGTAGATTAAGAGACATTATTGAAGAAGGTAAAGCCTTTGTTGAGGAAGGAGGAGAAAAGTGAAAATAATTATTGACAGATTTGAAGGAGATTATGCAGTTGTAGAGCTTGAAGATAAAAGCATTGTAGATATGCCAATAGCACTGGTTCCCCAAAATGCAACAGAGGGAGACGTTATAGAAATTAAGGTTGATATGGAAGAGACAGAATCAAGGAAAAAAAGAATTGAACAACTTATGAAGGATTTATGGGAGGATGAGTAGACCTGAAGTGGGGGTCTATTTTTTTTTAGCAAAAAACCCCCTTAGGAAATTAAATCAATATAAAATTCATAATATTTAAAAATGATATTGCTAAGGTTAAAACAAAAAGCTATAATGGAGATATACTACATTTTAAAATTTAAAAATGAAAAATTACTCTAAAAAAGGGGGATTATGATGAAGGGTATTTTTACCGCACTTATTACACCATTTCATGGGGATGGCAAGATCAATGAAAAGGGTCTACGGCAGGTAGTTCGACATAATATTGATAAAATGGGGGTCCATGGATTATATGTTGGAGGTTCTACAGGGGAGAACTTTCTTTTATCAAAGGAAACTAAGAAAGAAATTTTTTCCATTGTAAAGGAAGAGGTTGGTACTCAAGTAAAGCTAATTGCTCAAATAGGCTCTTTGAACATAGAAGAGGCTATAGAACTTGGAAAATATGCAACAGACTTAGGATATGATGCTTTATCATCGGTAACACCCTATTACTATAAATTTTCTTTTAATGAAATAAAAAATTATTACTTACAGCTGATTGAAGCAACAGGAAATAAAATGATTATTTATTCTATTCCTGTTTTGACAGGGGTAAACTTCAGTTTAGGGGAGTTTGATCAAATACTAAACCTACCTAATGTCATCGGTGTTAAATTTACCGATTCGGATTTTGTAAAGTTGGAAAGACTTAAAAGACTTTATCCTGAAAAAACATTTTTATTTGGTTTTGACGAAATTATGCTGGCGGGATGTGTCTTTAATGCTGATGGTGCCATAGGGAGCACCTATAATGTAATGGGAGATAAGGCAGTAGCTATATATAATTTGGTTCAGGAAGAAAAAATTAAGGAAGCTATGGAAATTCAAAGTAACATGAACCAAGTTATCGAAGTGATGATTCAGCATGGTGTTTACCAAAGTATTAAAGAGATTCTAAAGCTTAAGGGAATTGATGGGGGACATATGAAGTTTCCTTTTTCTGAATTAAGTGGGGAAGGTAAAGAAGAAGTCAAAAAGATTATGGAGCTCATATAGATAGCATGGTTAAATATAGGATTAGATAGTAAGAAAGATAAGCATAGGAGAATAGTTATGGATAAATTAAGTAGTATAGAAGGAAAATTAATTGTTTCATGTCAAGCTTTAGAGGATGAGGCATTACATAGTTCATTTATTATGTCTAAGATGGCATTAGCTGCTTATATGGGAGGGGCTGCAGGAATAAGAGCAAATGGCGTTGAGGATATTAAAGCTATTAAGAAGGAAGTAAATTTACCGATTATTGGAATTATAAAAAAACAGTATCCCAATAGTGATATTAAAATTACCCCCACAATGAAGGAAGTTGAAATCCTCTATGGGGAGAATGTAGATATTATTGCCTTTGATGCCACCGATCGAGTAAGACCCAATGGAGAATCTGTGAAGGCCTTTATAGAAAAGGTAAAACAAACCTATCCAGATCAAGTCTTAATGGCGGATATATCAACAGTAGAGGAAGCTATCATGGCAGAAAAGTGTGGTGTAGACTTTGTTGGAACAACCTTGGTAGGTTATACCAATTACACAGTTGAGGATAATTCCCTTGAAGTTCTAGAGGAGATTATCAGAAGGATCAACATACCAGTCATAGCAGAGGGAAATTTTGATACACCTGAGAAGGCAAAAAAGGCTATAGAAATCGGTGCCTATGCTGTTGTTGTAGGAAGTGCAATTACAAGACCCACCTGTATTACCCAAAAATTTGTAGAACAACTAAAGTAGTTACAAATCCAAAATGTTTTTTGATTGTAGTCCACTACAATCAAGTAAATAGAAAATTAAAGGGAGGATAATGAAGATGAAAAAAAGGTTAGGGATTTTATTATTATGTTTAATGGTAGTATTATCATTGGTAGGCTGTGGTACGAATACTAGCCAAGAAGCAGTTGATGTAGATAGTGGTGAAGTGGAAGTAGGAGAGAGTTATGTATTGAAGTTTGGTATGGTTGCTGGGACTCAATCAAATGAGTATAAAGCTGTTCAAAAGCTAGTAGAAGAAGTGAAGGAAAAAAGTGATGGTAGATTAACAATTGAAATTTTTCCTGAGTCTCAGCTTGGTGATGATCGTGCTATGTTAGAGCAGCTTGAAGGTGGTGCTTTAGATTTAACATTAGCAGAAACAGGACGTTTTGGTATTTGGGTACCAAGAGCAGAAATATTAGGGGCATCCTATATCGTCGATAGCTTTGAACATTTACAAAGAGTTATTTATGAAACAGATTTTGGTAAGGAACTACATGAGGAATTAATCAATAAACATAATTGGAGAGTTATAGGAACTGGATACAATGGAACACGACAAACCAGTAGTAATAGAGCTATTAATAGTATAGATGATATGAAGGGATTAAAGATTAGGGTACCAAATCATCAACCGTTATTAGAATATGCTGAGTTTGTTGGGGCAACGCCTACACCAATGGCATTTACCGAAGTTTACCTTGCTTTACAGACAAATGCTGTTGATGCCCAAGAGAATCCATTGTCTACAATTAAAGCAGTTAAGTTCTATGAAGTACAGGACTATCTTGCTATAACCAACCATACAATTAATGATGTTAACTACATCGTAAGTGAGCATACATGGAATAAACTTCCTAATGATCTGCAAGCTATATTAAAGGATGCTACTGTAGAAGCCGCAGTTTACCATACTAGTTTGTTTGTAAATGAGGAAAAGGAATTAATTGAATACTTTGAAGGAGAAGGGGTAACTGTTACTAAGCCTGATTTAGCACCGTTTAAAGAGGCAGTTGCAAAATCCTATCAAAGATATATCGATGATATTGGAGATGAAGCACAAAAAGTGTTGGACGCTATTGAAAGTGTTCGATAATATGTAAAGCATGGATGTGAGAAGATGAGAAGATTTTTGAAAAATTTTGAAGAATACGTAGGTGGAACACTATTTATTGTTATGTTTAT
This sequence comes from Natronincola ferrireducens, assembly GCF_900100845.1. Lineage (NCBI taxonomy): Bacteria > Bacillati > Bacillota > Clostridia > Peptostreptococcales > Natronincolaceae > Natronincola > Natronincola ferrireducens. The sequence goes on from NZ_FNFP01000001.1 coordinate 1,129,133, forward strand.
TGTATTGGTGGCACAAATAATAGCACGTCAAGTTTTTGACCAGCCCATCAAGTGGTCGGAAGAATTGGCAAGATTTCTATTTGTATATATAGGATTTTTAGGGGTGAGTGCTGGCATTAAGGATGGCCAGCACGTCGCCATCACATTCTTACTTGAAAAATTTCCTCCTAAAATACAAAGGGTGATGCAAATAGTATTTCAGCTGGCAATTTTAGGGATTTTAGTTGTTCTATTTATAATAGGTGTTAGAATGACAATTAGAAAAATACCCGTAACGATTGTATCCCTAAAGATATCCTATATGTATATGTATATTGCACTACCAATTACTACTTTATTAATGATATACCGTTTGCTTGAAAGAAATTTTAATGAATTCATTAGAAAATCATGAGGTGAGAAGCTGTGAACATATTATTCATATTTGCAGCGTGGTTTGTGTTACTATTGGTAGGGTTTCCAGTTGGGTTCTCATTGATTCTCTCGGGAATAATTTATTTTGCCAGCTTAGACTGGAATATCATATACTTTGCAGGGGCTAAACTAGTAGATGGAATTGATAGTTTTGCATTGCTAGCAGTCCCCTTCTTTACATTAACTGGTATTCTAATGAATTCATCGGGAATTACCGATCGAATTTTTAAGTTCGCAAAATCAATGGTGGGACACTATACTGGGGGCATGGGCCACGTTAATGTATTAGCCAGTCTACTGTTTTCGGGGATGTCTGGGTCAGCTTTAGCTGATGCAGGAGGACTTGGCCAGCTTGAAATAAAATCTATGAGGGATGAAGGATATGATGATGACTATAGTGGGGGATTGACAGCAGCATCCTGTATCATAGGACCACTGGTTCCCCCCAGTATTCCTTTAGTTATCTATGGGATTATCTCAAATCAATCGATAGCAAGGTTATTTTTAGCAGGTTTTATACCAGGAATTTTGACAGCAACGCTACTGATGGTAATGGCCTATATTATTGCAAAAAAACGAGGCTATAAAAAAGCACCTAAGGCCACCTTTAGGGAACGACTTCAAGCCTTTAAAGAAGCATTTTGGGCATTATTAACACCAATTATTATTATTGGTGGAATCTTTTCAGGGCTTTTTACACCAACAGAGGCCTCTGTTATTGCTACTTGCTATGCTATTATATTAGGATTTTTTGTATATAAAGAGTTAACCTTTAAAAAATTATTTGCTGATATCGTTGATGCCATGAAGATTGCAGGGGTTACTGTCTTAATGATTATGGGGGTTGAATTTTTTGGGCAAGTCATTGCTAGAGAACAAGTAGCCATCAAAATTGCTGGATTTTTCTTGTCGGTATCAAATAATAGAATTGTGCTATTACTTATGATTAATGCATTACTTTTATTTTTAGGCACATTTATCGAAGCTTTAGCTTTATTAATTTTAGTAGTACCTATTTTAGTGCCGGTAGTAATAAGTGCTGGTGTTGATCCTGTGTTCTTTGGAATTCTAGTTATTTTAAATCTTATGGTTGGTATTTTAACTCCCCCGATGGGGATGGCCCTCTTTGTAGTATCCCGTGTAGGAAAGATTCCAGTACACACTATTACAAAGGGTGTTGTTCCCTTCTTAATACCACTAATTATCACCATAATTATATTAACATTGTTTCCACAAATTGTATTATTTTTACCAAACTTATTGTAAAACCTATAGATTTTGTTATTTAAAATAGGATGATAAAGATCTTTTTTAAGATCTTTATCATCCTATTTAAGAATAGTAGCTATAAACAAGGCTATGTTAAATTTCATTGTTGCTTTTAGACTGAATTGTAATTTTAATATAAGTGGTAGAGGTTTGTTATCCTGAAGGCAGTGAAGGATGACTGGACCCTAGCGTTTCCATATTTTTTTAAAATATAAACATTTATCATTAACAGAGGTGTAAATAAAGGAGTTTTAAAACAATTTATAGAAGCATATAGAAATTTACTTTATATTTAAATAAAATTTTACTGGGTAGACTGGAGATGTTGAAATGATATTATGTACATTTGACATAGGAGGAACGACAATTAAGTATGGGATAGTTACTCAACTAGGGGAAGTTATTATAAAATCTCAGATGGATACAGAGGCCCGATATGGTGGGGGAGCTATTATCAATAAAATAATAGAGAAAACCAAGGAGTTAAAAAATCACTATGATATAGATGGTATTGCCATTAGTTCCGCTGGACAAATAGATAACAAAGAGGGAAAGGTGATTTTTGCAACTAATACAATACCCAACTATACAGGGACACCTATTAAAGAAATATTAGAACAGCAATTAGGATTACCAGTTACTGTTGAAAACGACGTAAACTGTACAGCCTTAGGGGAATATTGGCAGGGAGCTGGGAAAAATGCAGAAGAATTTATAGCACTAACCTTAGGAACAGGAATTGGGGGAGCTATTGTAATAGATGGAAAAATATATAGTGGTGCTTATTTTTCAGCAGGAGAGTTTGGCCACATGAATCTCTATCCCGATGGCCTCAGATGTCCCTGTGGCAATAAAGGATGTTATGAAATGTACGCTTCTAGTAAAGCACTAGCAAATAAAATCAAAAAGGTATATGGGGAAGAAGTGGACACTTTTGATGTTTTCCGATTAGCTAAGGAGGGCAATATAAGTGCCAACGAAATGATCGATGGTTGGGTGCAGGATATGGCATTAGGCTTGCAATCAATTGTTCATATATTTAATCCAGGCCTCATCATAATCGGTGGGGGAATTTCAGAACAAGGAAATTTCCTATTAGAAAAGATTCAGTGGCAGTTAAAAAAAATCATTATGCCTCCCTTTAAAGAAAAACTCTCGATAAAAATGGCTGTAAAGGGAAATGAAGCTAATTTATTGGGGGCAGCCTATTATTTCATAAATCAAATGAACTAGAGAAGATAAGATAAAGAAATTGTTTTTTAAAAAAATGTATAGATATCCATGAGAAAATCAGCAGAATTAGTGTGGTAGCTATAATAAAATTAACAAAAGAAAATTTAAAAGTGGTTTTAGGTTTAGTAACAGCTTATATACAGTAAAATTGATTATTTTATAAGTATATACTATATGGTATAACAAATCGATAAACCTTAAAATAATGATTATATATAGAAGAAAAACACGATAGTCAATTAGGAGTGATAAGATGAATACAACCAAACTTTCTTTACTTCTTGAACAATATAAAATAGATTATACTAAATCAGAAAAAAAGCTATATGAGTATGTGATAAATAATTTTGAAAAAGTAATGTATCATTCTCTGACTGAATTAGCTGAAATATGTCAAGTGGGGGAAGCTACTATACTTAGGTTTTGTAGAAAACTTGGTTATGAGGGGTATCAGGACTTTAAGTTAGCTGTGGCCCAGGATTTATCAACTGTTACCAAGAATAGTGGTGATGAAACCTATGTAGAGAAGATAAAGAACAATATGATAGAAGCAATAGCTGATACCTATAATATTATTGACTTAAACACACTGGAAGATGTCATTGATAAAATCAATTTATCAAATGATGTCGTTGTCTATGGAATAGGTCTATCTGGAATCGTAGCGCTAGATATGAAAAGTAGATTTTTACGAATAGGGAAAAATATCAGTGTAGTAACAGATCCTCATTTTCAAATGATGCGGTCCTGTTCAACCAATAAAGACACTGTAATTATTGCCATAAGCTTATCGGGAAGCACCAAGGACATAGTAGATGCGGTTAAGGTTGCCAAGAATAATGGAGCGTTTGTAATGGCTATTACCAGTCATATAAAATCTCCTTTAACAAAATACTCTGACCTAGTGCTTTTAACATCAGGAAAGGAAAATCCCCTTGATAGTGGGTCATTGGTGGCTAAAATTTCACAAATCTTTGTTATAGACTTAATATGTACTGGAGTTACCATGAAGAACTATGAAAACGCTAAAAAATTCAAGGCTATGACAGCTGAAGCTGTAAGTAATAAGCTATATTAAAATTTCTTGATTACTTGGAGTCCACTGAAAAACCTTGGGGAACCAGACTAATCAGGAAACCAAACAATAATCCATCAATTAAGCTGGTGGATTATTATTTATTGGGACCTTATTTTTAAGGATGTCAGACTTTGCCTTCAGTAAAGCTGATTATGGCTAAGTAGGATACATTGGCTTTTTAAGATGACTAATTTTGGAATCTACTCAGATGGGAGATCACTTTTAATTGTAAATCAATAAGGATATTTAAAATTTCCACGACTCAAGTTACTGAGTATTCCTCCAGAAGCAGGCTTGCATTAGGAATAATAAATAACAAGTAAGATACTAATATAATTTTTAAAATACTTTATTAAAAAAACAAAACTTTAGAAGGATTATGGCGAAATATGTAGAATATTATCTAACGCATAGGATGTAGTAGGGGATATGTATATTTGTTTAGAAGAACAAAAACAAGAAATATTCAAAATTAACTTGTACCTACAACCCGACAAGATGATAGGAGGTGATAGTTATTAATAAGGAATTGAACGAGAACAGTATAATACCCTTATATTATCAAATAAAAGAGATATTAAAAGAAAACATCAATAATGGTGTATGGCAGCCAGACCAAGAAATTCCTTCTGAAAATGAGATGTGTGAAATATTTGATGTAAGCCGCACTACTGTACGAAAAGCTATTCAAGAATTAGAAAAGGAAAATCTTATTTATAAAAAAAGAGGGAAGGGCACTTTTGTAAAATCCTCAAAAATTAATAAGGACCTTTTGGGAGAACTTAGTTTTTTTAAAGAAATGCAAAGCTTAGGATTTAGTGCTAGCTCCTCATTGATTAAAAAAGATATATTAAGACCATCTGAACAGATACAAAAATCCCTGAATTTAGATGATTTTAAAGAGGTTCTAGTAATTAATAGGTTGAGATTAGTTGATGATGAGCCTTTTGCTATTGAAACAACATATCTAGAATTTGAAAAGTACCAAGATATTTTAAAAAAAGATTTAAATACATTAGTTTTATATGAAGTTTTAAAAAGTGAATATAATGTAGAGGTTGACAAAGTAACGGTTTATATCGAACCAATAATTATAGCAGATTTTTTTACTGATTATCTAAATGTTCCCTCAGGCACACCTGCACTATCAATAAAAAGAACTGTTCTTTTTACTGACGGATCGGGGGTATTTTCTGAAATGATTGTAAGAGGAGATAAAGCTAAATTTTTTATTACAACTAAGTAATGATGCAATGGAGCAACAGCTATAAAAATCGGCTTAGAAATAAAGGCTAGTAGAAAAAATTATTAATGGTTATATTAATTAATCTTTCACTAATAATTGAGGTTAGTTAATGTTAATAAATAATATTACTTAAAAATAGGAGGATTAAAATGTTTAATAAGAAGAGAGTAAAGTTTTTTGTGATGTTAGTAGTTATTGGATCATTAATGTTTAGTTTAATAGGTTGTGGCAATCAAGAACAACAACCTGGACAGTCATCAGAAGAATCAGCACGTGTGGCTTTAGTGTTTACTACTGCTGGTCGTGGAGACAAGAATTTTAACGATATGGCCTACGACGGATTAGCAAAAGCAAAGGAAGAATTAGGAATAGAATTCCACTACGGGGAACCACAATCCCAAGGGGATTATGAAAGTCAACTTAGTAATTTTGCAGAAAGTGGTGAATATGATTTAATTATAGCTCTAGGGTTTGATCAGAAGGATGCCTTAGAAGTAGTGGCACAGGATTTTCCTGAACAAAACTTTTTAATCATTGATACTGATATGGGTGATATGCCTAATGTAAGTGCAATTTCAACTCGCTGGGAGGAACAGACCTTTTTATCTGGAGTTATTGCAGGATATTTAACTCAATCAGATGAGTCTTTATCCACTGAGGAAAACATTGTAGGTGTTGTACTTGGTGTGGATGCACCATTCCTCCGTGCTGGAGTAGCAGGATTTATGGCTGGCGCTAAGTATATCAATCCATCTGTTGAGATTCTACAAGGGGTAGTAGGTGCATTTAATGACCCAGGTACTGCACAAGAAATAGCATTATCTATGTATGGTCGAGGTGCAGATGTTATCCAACATATAGCAGGTGCTTCTGGACTTGGAGTTTTTGAGGCAGCAAGCAATGAAAATCGCTATGCCATAGGAGTTGGAGCAAATCAAAATTACATAAATCCAGATGTAGTAGTAGCCACTTCAATAAGAAATGTACATGAAATTATATATCAAGAAATAGAAAGTCTAATTAACGGAGACTGGACACCAGGAGATAAAAATTGGGGTATTGCAGAAAATGCAGTAGGGTATTCAGTAGAACAAAGTAATATTTCTTTACCACAGGATTTCTTAGAAATATTAGAAGCCATTAGAACCAATATTGTTTCAGGAGAACTAGTTTTACCAAATGCAATTGAAGATGTAGAAGAGTGGGCACAAAATAATAAATATATTCAATAAGAAATTACTATAGTGATAAACATAGGTTATATAGTATTTAAATCAATATAGCCTATGTTTATTATTAGGATTATTTAAGCGTTCTATTAGTATGGAGGATAAATACAGCTAGTTAAATAGACTATAAACTTTTATAATAGATGTTTTAATAGATAAAATCCTATAGAAGTTCAGTAAGGTATTATCATTAGTAAGGGGGCAATTTTAAATGTGTATCATAGAAATGTATGGAATTTCTAAAACCTACCCTGGTGTAAAAGCCCTTAGCAATGTAGACTTTACCTTAAAAAAGGGAGAAATCCATTCATTATTAGGGGAAAACGGTGCTGGAAAGACAACTTTAATGAAAATTTTATATGGTATAGAGAAGCCAGATAAAGGTGTAATTAAAATCAATGGCAATGAAGTGAAAATTAAAGGTCCAAATGATGCAATAAACCTAGGTATAGGAATGGTTCATCAGCATTTTATGCTAGTACCAGCTTTAACGATTACTGAAAATATAGTAGTTGGTGCAGAACCACATAAGGGTCCTTTTTTTGATATGGATAAAGCTGTTAAAGAAGTAGAAGGTATGATCAAAAGGTTAGGGTTTAGTATGGATCCTAGACAAAAGGTAGAGGAAATATCAGTTGGTCAACAACAGCGGGTAGAGATACTTAAAGCTTTGTATCGTGGTGCAGATATTTTAATATTAGATGAGCCTACAGCTGTATTGACACCTCAAGAAGTTGATGAACTTTTTGAAATGCTAAAAGAATTAAGAAATAAAGGTAAGAGTGTAATAATCATTACCCATAAATTAAAGGAAACTATGGTGCTGGCAGACAGAATATCTGTTCTCCGTGATGGTCATCTAATACAAACTGATATAAAGCCTGCAGAAACAAAAGTAGATGAACTTGCAACTTTCATGGTTGGCCGTGAAGTAGAATTAGGTGTAAAAAGACGTGCAGAAAAAGTAGGAGATATAGCTTTTGAAGTAAAAAATTTAACAATCAAAGATCAAAATATATATAAACTTAAAGATATCAACCTAAGCATACATAGTGGCGAAATTCTAGGGATTGCTGGTATAGAGGGGAATGGTCAAACTGAATTGATAGAGGCCCTTACAGGATTATGTGAAGTTGATAGTATGGAAATGTTCCTAGGAGATAAAAAGATAGAAGGACACGCTATAGATTTTATACAACAAGGGATTGGACATATTCCAGAAGATAGAGGTCTAAGAGGGGCTGTGCATGATATGACAATCAAAGATAACCTAATTCTTGGTTATCATAGATTGAAAAAGTTTGTTAATAAAGGAATTTTTAAAACTAAAGAAATAAATTCTTATGCTGATAAGCTTAAAGAGGAATTTAAAATAAAATCTCCAAACTGTGATGTTCACTTAGGGTCCTTGTCAGGTGGAAATCAACAGAAGGTAATAATAGCCCGTGTATTTAGTCAGAATCCCCAACTAGTTATTGCTGCTCAGCCTACCCGAGGTGTTGATGTAGGCGCTATAGAATATATTCATCATAGGTTATTAGACTTGAGGGATCAAGGAAAAGCAATACTTTTGATATCAGCTGATTTAGATGAGGTAAGAACTTTAAGTGATAAAATTGCTGTTATCTATGAAGGGAAGATTGTTGAGAAAAGGGCTAGTGATGATTTCACAGAAGCGGAATTAGGTTTACTAATGACGGGAGACACCCTTAATATACATGAGGAGGGTAAATATGTCAGTAATTAGTAAGATAAACAATAAAACAAAGAACATCTTGTCTAAAGTTCTTAATTCTAAAGACGTAACTATTTCCTTTATATCTTTTCTTTTGGCTTTAGGAATAAGTTCTATAATAATTTTTTTAAATGGCTATTCGCCGATTGTTGTCTTTAATGGTATATATCAAGGTAGTTTTGGTAATGCACGAGCTTTTTTCCAAACACTGGTACAAGCTACACCTATTATATTCACAGGTCTTGCCTTCACAGTGGCTTTCAAAGCTGGATTAATTAATATAGGAGCAGAAGGACAACTTTATATGGGTGCCATTAGTGCGGCCCTAGTGGGGGTTTATATAAGTGGTCTTCCAATGATTATCCATATTTCCTTAGCGTTATTAGCAGGAATCATAGCTGGAGGGTTATGGGGGGCATTAGTTGGGTTTCTTAAAGTTAGATTTGGGTCTAACGAAGTGATAACAACTATCATGTTAAACTTTATAGCTATAAGTTTTACTAGTTATCTAGTAAATTATCCATTAAAGGCAGAAGGAAGCCATGTAGCCCAAACAGAACGAATATTACCTTCAGCAACTTTAGTTAGATTATTTTCTGGATCCCAGATTACTATAGCCTTCATCATAGCAATTGTAACTGCTATTTCAATAGAGTATATGCTTAAAAAAACATTATTTGGTTATGAAGTAAGAGTAGTAGGACTTAATCCAAAAGCAGCTGAAACTGCTGGTATAAAGACAAAACGGATTCTTTTATATACAATGTTCTTAAGTGGTGCTATAGCAGGTCTTGCAGGCGCTACTCAAATATTAGGAGTACAAAGAAGATTTGTTGATCACTTTTCAGCAGGGTTTGGCTTTGATGGTATTGCAGTTGCAGCTTTAGCAGCAAACAATCCTCTTGGTGTTATTTTATCGGGTATTTTATTTGGTGCATTGAGGGCTGGATCTATGACTTTAAATCGTATTACAAATATACCAGCAGATATAGTAGGGATAATCCAATCCCTTGTAATTATATTTGTTGCAGCCCCATTACTGGTACGCCAAATAACAAACGTATCTTCAAAAGGTAAAAATAACATTAAACAAAAGGAGGAATAGATATGAATATCGATAATACAATAAGCGTTATTATAGCCTCCACAATTCGTATGAGTATCCCACTTATCCTTGCTGCAGTAGGTGGTTCCTTCTCAGCCAGGAGTGGTGTCATGGCTTTAGGGCTTGAAGGGATGCTTTTATCTGGTGCTTTTTTTGCTACAATAGGTTCTTATTATACTGGAAATCCATGGATAGGACTATTATGTGGCATGATTGGAGGAGGCGTAATTGCGTTTTTTCATGGAGTGCTTACAACTCGTTATCGAGTAAATCATGTTATTAGTGGAATAGGATTAAATTTATTAGTAATAGCATCAACAACATTATTTTTACAATTGGTTTGGGACAGTAGAGGAAATTCTCCATCAACTCCTAGATTACCTAGGATTACGATTCCAGGATTATCAGATTTACCATTAATAGGAGGCATCTTTATTAATCAGTCCATTTTGTTCTTCTTTACTATAGCTGTTGTTATAATTTCTTGGATCGTTATGTTCAAAACAACATTTGGTCTAAGACTAAGGATGGTGGGGGAAAATCCACAGGCAGCCAGTACAGTAGGTATTAACGTTAAGAAAGTAAGGTATATAGCAGTTATAGTTTGTGGACTTTTAGCAGGTGCTGGAGGAGCTTATCTTTCCATAGATCATTTAAGTTTATTTGTTAGAGAAATGACTGCTGGTAGAGGCTACATAGCTGTTGTTATAAATATTCTTGGGAGATTTAATCCCCTTGGAATTGTCGGTAGTGGTATTATTTTTGGGTTTGCAGATGCTCTACAAATGACATTGCAAGGAGGACATATACCAAATCAAATAATTCAAATGATTCCGTATGTAGTAACATTACTAGTATTGACTTTTGGCGTTCAGCATATTAAAGGACCTGCTGGAATGGGAAAAAACATAGATTAATAAAAATTGTTAATATTGTGAGGGGGATTTAAATGATTAAGATTGATAAAATAAGTGAAATAGCAACACTTACCGATATACACACATCTAGTTCACAGTATCCAGACATAGCTATAACATCCAATGATGATATATTTATTACATGGCAAAGTTATGAAGATGGGAAGGATGTTATAAGAGTAAGAAAAGATAATAGAAAAAACATACTGACAAGTGGTGTTGTGGAAGGAGATATAGTTTCAACAGAAGGACAACCCTTGAAACCTAGGATAACTATTTATAACAATACAGCATGGTTAACATGGGCAGAGTATATAGACAATAAATGGAATATCATGGTATCTAATTATAGCATGAATCAATGGACAGAAGCTATATCAATAAGTGACGGTGAAGGGGAATTATATCCTGTATTAGCAAAAGGGGCAGGAAATGATTTATGGTTATTTTGGACAAGTCAAGAAGGTTCTAAATCCTATATATTGGCTAAAAGATACGATGGATCAGAGTGGTCCCAAACAATAAAAGTATCTTGTAATGGTAAAGCATATCGACCAGAGGCGGTTGTTGGTGGAGATGGAAATTTATGGGTTGCATATGATGAATTTAATGGGAAAAATTATGATGTAAAATGTAAGTATTGGGATGGATATAAATTTAGTGAAGAAATTATTATAAGTGAAAGTGATGATTGGTCTACTGCCCCCTCATTAACCCCTTTTGGAGATGGAATAGTAATTAATTGGTATGATATGGGGGGATCTGCTACATTTTCCTATTGGACAGCAGAAGTATTTTTAAAGGATACTAGCATAGTGAAGGAAAATGTTTGTAAGTTATGTGGGGCAATGGATTGGTATACAACGTTGGATCTAGCAACTGATAAATATGGCAAAGTTGTATTTCCCTATACTTGGGGTCAACGAAGGATGCATATTAGAATAAAAGACAATAATAATAAATGGTCTGATCCAGTTTGTTTTACACCTACAGAGAGAAACTTTGAAATAAGACCGAAGTGTCAGGTTGACTCAGATAATAATTTATGGGTTGTATGGCAAAATTCAGAAGGTAATGGACATAATCAGCGAAATGCTAAAATTGTAGTAAGAGCCTTAGAAATTGATACAATACATGAATTAAGTGATAGAACTTCTGAAATGCATCAAGACCAGTTTGTTCTTCCTATATCCTCAGAGAAGTCATTAGATTGTCATTCAAAAAAGGAAGAGTTAAGCTGGAGAAGCAAAGAAGAAACATTTAGCAAATATAATATTTACTGGGGAGATATACATGGCCAAAGTAGCATGTCAGATGGTTTGGGAGAAATAGACCAATATTATCATATTGCTAAACATAAAGCCAATTTAGATTTTACAGCATTAACGGATCATGACTGCTTTCCTGATGTTATTTCAGCTTCCGAATGGGCTCTAATGAAGACTTATGCAAATATTTTTAATAAACCACAGGATATGGTGACTTTTGTAGCTTTAGAATGGACCCCAAATGAATACAAATACGATTTTGGCCACAAGAATATTTATTTTAGAGATGAAGATGGACCAGCAATTCGTTCAACTGAAGAAAATGGTTATAATCCCGATAGATTATTTAATTCACTAAAAGGTAAAAAGGCATTAGCTTTTCCACACCATCCATCGGCAGATTGGGGGATGGTTAGTGCTGCTACAGATTGGGCTTATTACAATGAAGAACATCAAAGATTGGTAGAGATATTTTCAAGGCATGCTGCATTTGAATATTTTAAATATGAATCCAAATACGCTAAAAATATTCCACAGATGCCAAACCACTCAGTAGTTGATGCACTAAACCGGGGGTACCGTCTTGGGTTTACTGCAGGTAGTGATTCACATCAAATGGAACATGGTATCGAAGGTGGAATAGTAGCAGTGTATTCGGAAGACTTAACAAGAGAATCAATATTTGATTCATTATATGATAGAAGAACATTTGCTACAACAGGAGCTAGAATACTTATGGAGTTCAGTATAAATGATAGTCCAATGGGTTCTGAATTAACTGTAGGTGAAGAAGATAAGGTTAAGATAAAGATACGTGTGCTTGGTACAAATAATATAGAGGAACTAAGAGTAGTTAAGAATGGCACTACATTCAAATCAGTAAGCCCAAATAATGAAAAGGTAGAATTGGAGTTAGAAGATGTAGTGGATAAGAAAACAGCATGGTATTATGTAGCTGTGAAACAAGTCGATGATCATAGAGCATGGGCTAGTCCTATTTGGGTTGATTATAAAGGTGAATAATTAGTGTAACACATTATGTAAATAAATTATTTAAGGCTTGAAAAAATTTACAAATCAAGATAAAATTCTAATTACAACAACAATGTAAGCACTATTATTAAATTCTCTAACCTAAATTTAGTTTTAATAGTAGGGTGTGCGTATTAAATTGCAAAGGAGGAAATATGATGATACCAACGCCACATATAGAATCAAAAAATAAGAATGAAATTGCAAAAACCGTTTTAATGCCGGGTGATCCCCTGCGGGCAAAGTTTATAGCAGATACATTTTTAACAGATGTAAAACAGTTTAATAGTGTTCGAAATGTTTTAGGGTATACGGGAACCTACAAAGGAAGAAGGATTTCCGTTATGGCCAGTGGTATGGGAATGCCTAGCATAGGAATTTATTCCTATGAGCTTTATAAGTTTTATGACGTAGAAAACATTATTCGAATTGGATCTTGTGGAGCCTATACTCCACATGTAAAGCTGTATGATGTAATCTTGGCAAAGGATGTCTGGAGTGAATCTAGCTATGCTAAAGTACAAGGTGGTTATGAATGTGATGTCATTGAAGGCTCTCCGGAATTAAACGAAAGCCTTATGAAATATGCAAATGATTTAGGAATACCGATGCATATAGAAAGAATACATTCTTCTGATGTGTTTTATAGAGAAAACTTTGAAGAATATAAGGAAATTTATGAAAAACATGGTTGTGTAGCTGTAGAAATGGAGGCTTTTGCCCTTTTCCATAATGCAAAGGTACTTAAGAAAAAGGCATCATGCTTACTTACTGTGTCTGACAATCTAGCAACTCAACAAGTAACAACTTCTGAAGAAAGACAAAATGCATTTACCAATATGATGAAGATTGCTTTAGAAATGGCAGAGTAGAAAAAAGGATTTTTATCAATAGTTGGTATGGGTAGTGTAAAACAATCTATAATTTAGTGAAAACAAAAGCTCCTTTCTAACAAAAATTAGCAAATAATTCTATGTTGGAAAGGAGCTTTTTATGAAGTACAGTACCAAAACAAAGCTGCTGCAGGATTTCTGAAAGCAGCTAATGGTCAGGCATGCAATTATGGCTGTAGAGAGTAGAGATGGCTCCTTTAGCTGGGGTGGGGCTAAAGACACTGCACAACCTGATGAAACACCTATGGAGGTGGATACACCATTTAAAATTATGCCTAAGCTTCTGGGGATACTGGAAAAATCCCTTAGTCAGAGACTGTAAATGCTTGTAGTTAAGTTGGAGATTTTCGAGAAGACATTATATAATCACCATATATTTTATATAAATACTTAAGGAAATTTAAGGCTATTGAGGCTTACCTCGATAGCTTTTTATCAATTGTAGAAGGTTTTTACCTATACTGCTGGAATGATGATACTAACAAGTTCATAAGAGGAGGACTCCCTATGAATGAAGTGTTAAAGCAATTAAAAAACAGAAAATCCGTAGGACAATTTCATAAGACCTATTATAATTTATAAATTTTTATTTAATTAATTGATGTAGTTGAATTAAATATCAACACTATGATATAATATCAAGTATTAGTACCAGGTAATAAAATATAAAATAAAATTAAGATTGCTTTTATAAATAAAGCAAGTAGTGATTTATAAATTAAAGGAGGCTTTTTAGATGGATGTAAAGGACATTAAAGATTTGATATTAACAATAGATAAAACAAGTATAGAGAGTGTAGAAATAGAAAAAAGTGATATTATATTAAGGATCAACAAAGGGTTGACAAATGCAAATAAATTAAACATAGAAAAACTTAGAGACGGTACAATATCTAAAGATTTGATGGAGACTGATGATTCAAATCCTAAAATGGATAAACAGGAAGATAGTAGTGCTGTCACTGATGATGAAAATATATATATAGTAAAATCTCCTATGGTAGGAACCTTTTATGCAGCACCAAGTCCAGAGTCACTACCTTTTGTCAAAGTAGGAGATAAGGTGGAAAAAGGTCAAACTTTATGTATCGTTGAGGCTATGAAAATGATGAATGAAATAAAATCCCAGTCAGCAGGCGAGATTATCGAAATATTATCGGAAGATGAAGAGATAATTGAATATGGACAACCTTTAATTAGGATCAGGAGGTAGGCCTTAGATGTTTAAAAAAATACTTGTTGCCAATAGAGGAGAGATAGCCCTCAGGATCATTAGAGCTTGCAAAGATATGGGAATACAGACGGTAGCAGTATACTCAGAAATGGATACAAATTCAGTACATGTACATCTGGCAGATGAAGCGATTTGTATTGGACCTGCACCATCTAAAAAAAGCTATTTAAATGTAGATAGCATAATTACTGCAGCTATGGTTACAAAATGTGAAGCTATACATCCAGGCTATGGATTTCTTTCTGAAAGCTCAAAGCTAGTAGATGCATGTAACTTAAATAACATCAAATTTATTGGGCCCTATAAAGAACATATAGAGAAAATGGGGAATAAATCTGAGGCTAGAAAAACAATGATAGAGGCTGGGGTACCTGTTGTACCTGGATCCCAAGGAAGTACTAATAAAGCTGAAGAAGCATTGGAGATTGCCAAGGGAATTGGTTTCCCTGTCATGATTAAGGCAGCCAGCGGTGGTGGTGGAAGAGGAATGAGAATAGTACACCTAGAAGACGAATTCATTGAAAAATTCAACATGGCAAAATCAGAATCTATTACGGCTTTTAATGATGACTCTATGTATATAGAAAAATTTATAGAAGAGCCTAGACATATAGAATTTCAAATATTGGCTGATAATTATGGAAATACAATTCACTTAGGGGAAAGAGATTGTTCTATACAAAGAAAAAATCAAAAAGTTATAGAAGAAGCTCCATGTGCCGCAATTAGTGAAGAATTGAGAAATAAAATGGGTGAGACAGCAATTCGTGCTGCTAAAGCAGTTAACTATATAAATGCAGGAACAATAGAGTTTTTATTAGATAAGTACAATAATTTTTACTTTATAGAAATGAATACAAGAATACAAGTGGAGCATCCAGTAACAGAGATGACTACCGGTATTGACCTTATAAAAGAACAAATAAAGATCAGCTATGGAGAAAAGTTAAATATTAGTCAAGACGAAATAAAACCTAATGGTCATGCCATTGAGTGTAGAATAAATGCTGAAGATCCTAGTGATAACTTTAGGCCTTCTCCAGGGCAAATAGAGGGATATTTTTCTCCAGGAGGATATGGTGTTCGGGTAGATAGCCATATCTACAGTGGTTATACTGTACCGCCTACCTATGATTCCATGATTGGAAAACTGATTGTATGGGGAAAGAATAGAAATGAAGCAATAGATACAATGAAAAGAGCTTTAAATGAGATAGTAATTACAGGAATAAGTACAAATGTTGAGTTTCAAAAGCGAATATTAGACAATGAAAGCTTTCTTGAGAATAAAATAGATACGTCATTTATTGAGAAAAAAATAGTAAGTGTGAAGTTATAGTAAAGGAAGTGGATATATGTTAAAGGACGTCTTTGGTAAAAAGAACTATGTAACAGTAAGTTTAACTGATAATAAGGAGAAAATAACTTCACTTAGGGAAAATATTAAACCTACTAAAAATAGTTATTTACAGACAGAAAAAATAGAAAGAATTAGTGCTAGAGATAGAATTAACGAATTAATAGATCCAAGTACTTTTATAGAATATGATGTAAGATTAACAGCGGCTAACCCTTTGAACTTTCCAGGTTATACCGATAAGGTGACTGAAGTTATTAAAAAATCCAATGAAAATGAGGCTGTGATTACAGGCGAAGGGAAAATTCACGGAGAAAGTTGTATTGTATGTGTGATGGATCCAAGCTTTATGATGGGGAGTATGGGATCTGTAGTTGGAGAAAAAATTACAAGAGCCATCGAAAAGGCTATTGAAAAGAGATTTCCCCTTATTATATTCACAGCATCTGGTGGTGCTAGGATGCAAGAAGGGATATTATCGTTAATGCAGATGGCGAAGGTATCTGCTGCCATAGCTAAATTATCTGAAGAAGGGTTATTATATATTTCTGTCCTAACAGATCCAACAACTGGTGGTGTTACTGCAAGCTTTGCTATGTTAGGAGATATAATCATTGCAGAACCAGGAGCACTAATTGGATTTGCAGGTCCGAGGGTGATTGAGCAAACCATTAAACAGAAACTTCCTGAGGGGTTCCAAAGGTCAGAATTTCTACAAGAAAAAGGATTTGTTGACAAAATCGTAAGCAGAAAGGATATGGGAGATGTCCTATCTAAAATTTTAAGAATCCACACGATCGGTGGTGAATTATATGAATAATATATTAGAATTTGAAAAACCAATTAATGAATTGGAAAATAAAATTATAGAGCTTAAAAGCTTCGCCAAGGAAAACAGCATAGATTTAACCTATGAAATAGATATCATAAGTAAAAAGTTGGAAATTATGAGGAAAGAAGTATATGAAAAGTTAAGTCCATGGCAAAAAGTAAAACTGGCACGACTTCAAGAAAGACCAAAGGCTTTAGATTATATTGAAAAATTAATAACTGATTTTACTGAGTTCCATGGCGACCGATTTTATGGGGATGATCAATCTATAGTGGCGGGGATTGGCATGTTTCAGGATATACCCGTTACCGTGATCGGTCATCAAAAAGGAAAAGAATTAGAAGAAAATCTTAAGAGAAATTTTGGGATGCCACACCCTGAAGGGTATAGAAAGGCTTTGAGATTAATGAGGCAAGCAGAAAAGTTTAAGCGACCTATCATAACCTTTATAGATACACCAGGAGCTTATTGTGGCTTAGGTGCAGAGGAAAGAGGTCAAGGAGAAGCAATAGCCATCAATCTTATGAATATGAGCAGACTAAAAACACCGACTATATCAATTGTTATTGGTGAGGGCGGAAGTGGTGGTGCATTAGCCCTTGGTGTTGCTGATAGAGTCTATATGCTAGAACATTCTATATACTCAGTAATATCCCCTGAAGGTCTTTCGAGTATATTATGGAAGGACTCCAACCTTGCTCAAAGGGCGGCTAATATTATGAAACTGACGGCCCAGGATCTATACGATTTAAAAGTTATAGATGGTGTCATAAAAGAACCTATAGGTGGAGCACATAAGGACATTAATTTGACAGTGGATAATTTAAGACAATGTCTATTGAATGAAGTAAAAAAACTAAAAAAGTTAAATGAAGTAGAATTATTGGACCAAAGATATGAAAAACTTAGAAAAATTGGAGTTTGGCAAGATAGTTAAACAATCTGGATAAGTGTTACATTCCCTCAAGCTAATGTTTTGAGGGATGTTTCTATCTAGGGGAGCTAGTGTTTATGAAAAATAAATACTGATATAGATTATTGATATACCGATTCAAATCTATATTGACATGAGGCAAAAGATTCTGTATAATTTTTAATGTTAAAAACTAAAAAAACGCCAATTTGGCCAAGTGTTGAACATCCACTTTAAAAACTCAAGGGGATGTTCTTTTTTTGCGAAAAATAAGGAGGTATCAATAAAAATGAATAAAAAATCATTTAATAGGTATTTGTTTTCATTAACCTTACCGATTGTCTTGCAAAATCTAATCACTACGGGATTGAATTTGTTGGATACATTTATGATTGGTCTTGTTGGAGAAACAGAGTTGGCTGCTGTGGGTATTGCCAATCAATTTTATTTTTTATTTTCACTGTTTATATTTGGTATAGCTGGAGGCACAGGTGTTTTAATTGCCCAGTTATGGGGGGGACAAGATAAACAGTCCATAAAAAAAGTTTTAGGACGGTCTTTAATTACAGCTACGCTTTTAACGGGGGTATTTATTTTACTTGGAAGCAGCTTCACTGAACAAATCATTAAGCTATT
This sequence comes from Natronincola ferrireducens, assembly GCF_900100845.1. NCBI lineage: Bacteria > Bacillati > Bacillota > Clostridia > Peptostreptococcales > Natronincolaceae > Natronincola > Natronincola ferrireducens. The sequence continues at coordinate 1,147,524 of NZ_FNFP01000001.1, forward strand.
TAACAAGGATCTGGACATTGTAAGCAATGGGGTACAATATTTAAACATCACACTTTGGGGGTATTTTTTTACCAGTGTTTCTTTTGTTTTGGCGTCAGCTTTGCGAAGCATCAACAATACAAAAATACCAATGTATGGTAGTTTATTTGGTTTGGTTATCAATGGGGCTTTAAACTACATTTTAATTTTTGGCCGACTTGGCTTTAGTCCCATGTTTGTACAAGGGGCAGCATTGGCAACTTTAATTGCACGAATTTTGGAGTGTTTAATTTTAGTGTATTTTATATACCGATTTGTTCCAGAATTAGCACTAAGCTTTAACGACTTTACTGGAATGCAAAAAAATATGAAAAAGGCCTTAAAAAAAGTAACATATCCTGTTTTATTTAATGAAGCCTGTTGGGGAATAGGTATGGTTACTTATGTTGGTCTGTACGCTCGCTTGGGGACTCAAGCTGCTGCCTCCATGCAAATTTGTAGTACCATAATGAATTTGTTTATGGTGGTTGCTTTTGGTTTAGCTTATTCAGCTCTAGTTGTGGTAGGTAATGAAGTGGGGGCTGGTAATTTAGACCGAGCTATGGAAGTATCTAGAAAGATTAGGACGATGGCTGTAAAAGTCAGTGTGTTTTTATCGATACTTTTATTTGTTATTGCAGGTCCTGTGGCAATGATCTTCAATGTTTCCCTAACAGTTAAAAACATGGTAATATCCATATTAAAAATTTATAGTTTGATGCTTCCACTTCGAATGATGAATATGATAATGATTGTAGGTGTTCATCGAGGTGGTGGCGATGCACTCTACAGTACCGTACTGCAAGGGAGTGCCATGTGGGTTGTTGGTATTCCCCTTACTTTTCTAATGGGTTATGTCTTTAAAATGCCTTTTCCTCTCGTTGTAGGAACGGTTTTTGTTGAAGAAGTGGTTAAAGGGATTTTAATTCAAAAAAGATATCGTTCTAATAAATGGATGCGTGTAGTATTTGCATAGTGTAATAATAAGCAAGAAGCAAGGGTTAAGAGATATTGCTAAGGCAGGAGGGATCACAGCTGTAGTATATGAGGTGGAAGATGTAAAGAGGGAGATCCAGCAGTTAAACCCTAAGGAATTAAGGGGACTGGAGGCTATGGAGATGAAAAGGCTCTATAAGCAAAAGTCGACCTATCGACAGATGAAGAGGTTTAGGGGATAGGAAACAGAATATATTTAGGTAGAAGAAAAAAGTTTTAAGTTTAACGAGAGAAGTGTGAGAAATTTTATGGTTGCAATTTAAAACAAGAGACTTCAGAATTTGAAGTCTCTTGTTTTAAATTGATTTAGTTGAAATTGCAAATGAAATAAAAAATAGACCCTATGGTCTATTTTTTATCTATCCACACTCTTTGTGTGGATATGTATGGTGCCGTGGAAGGGAATCGAACCCCCACGATGTTGCCATCGGCAGATTTTGAGTCTGCTGCGTCTGCCAGTTCCGCCACCACGGCTTGTTAAGCTACAAAAATAATATTAACATACAAGTGTTATTCTGTCAATAAAAAAATTAATAGAAAAAAATACAACTATAATTGAAGAAAAACCTTTGCTATAATAAAAACAACGTGGCTTATGTAAACTTTGTTTTTCTAAACCATCATTCAGTAGAAACCTATTCAATACTGGGTATTACTCTATCATCTACCCTCATCACTCTAGCCCTAACTTTTTTCTATAGTACATTTTTCTTTTATGAGGTTTTCCTATGGACATTTTTAGGGGCAGCTCCCATACTTTGTTTCATTACCTTAAGTCCTATGGTGCAGCGTTATTATATCCGTTTAATCAGAAAAAATATTCTTTAAATTTATGATCCAGTGATCATGTTATTATCCTTTTATAGTATATTATTTAGACCCAAAACACCATTGCAATAGGGGGTATGATAATGGTGGCTATAGGCTATCTAACCTATAGATGATGGGATAGATAAAGATTAGCAAAAAGACTAAAAATCATTTATGAAAAGGAATACGATATTAAAGCTATCAATATTATGCCTTCTGATTACAATCTTTTAAAGTGGGACTATTCAGTGAAAAAACACTATAGAAGTATACTGTAAAAAATCAGTAGATACCCACTGATTTTTTTGTGATAAAATAGATATATAACCCTAAGGAACAAAAAAATATATATTCCGTCTAATCAATAGAAGGAAGGGGAAGGAAGTGAGTTTTTTGCATCAACAAGAGGATGTTTTAATAGATAAGGCGAGGCAGGGTGATATTGAAAGCTTTGAACTGTTGATTAAGGCCTATCAACAAAGAGCATTTAACATAGCCTATCGCATACTGGGAAACCTCGAAGATGCCAATGATGTGACACAGGAAGCCCTTTTAAAGGTATACCGTTCCATTCATAATTTTAAAGGAAACAGTAGTTTTTCTACATGGCTATACTCCATTGTTAACAATGTATGTATAGACTTCCTACGAAAAAACAAAAAAGCAAAAGTCCTGTATATAGACAACCAGTATCAGGAAGAAGGCTATCAAAGAGAAATACCTGATGAAATAAATACTCCGGAGTGTTTATTTGAAAAAAAAGAAGTAAAAAAGATGATCCACGATGCCATCAACCAATTAAACCATGAACAGAGGACGATTATTGTTTTAAGAGATATTCAAGGCTTTAGCTATCAGGAGATAGCTGAAATTTTAAATGTTTCTGTAGGTACGGTTAAGTCAAGAATTAATCGGGGAAGAAGCAATCTTAAGCTATTAATAAATGAAAGACTCAAAGTAACTACTTGAAGGGAGGGATATAATGGACTGCAAAGAATTTGATTTATATGTATCATCCTATGTAGACAACTATCTTGATGAAAAAGAAAAACAGAATTTTGAAAGACATCTTCAACAATGTGAAAGCTGTAGAATGGAATATGAAAATTTTAAAATGGTCATAGACACTGTTAATGAAATAGAAGAAATACCCTTACCTAAAAACTTTACAGTTGAGTTAGGTAAACGTCTGAGGGAAGAAAGCATACCTAAAAAGAAAGAAACTATAGCTAAAAAATGGAAGTGGGCAGGAGGCATTGCTGCAGGATTAGCACTTGTGGTAATGTCAGCCAGTATATTGACTAATGTATCCTTTAGGGGATCTAACTCCTTCATGATGAAATCAGCAGACATGGCACCTAGGGAATCTGCTGCAGAATATGGCATGACAGCCTATGATGGAGGAGAAACTAGGGAACTCTTTGATATTCAAGGGGATGTTATAACTGAAGAAGAAATGGATAAGGAAAACAAGGCTATTCCCACAGGAGGGACGGGTTTCACCGCATCCCCTCCAAATGAAATGGAAAACCTAAAAATTGAAACCGCTAGGAAAATCATCCAAAAAGGAAGGATTTCCTTAGAAGTAGAAAACTTTGATGAGGTCCATGGAAAGGTACTGGAGTTAGTGAAAGAGTCAGGAGGCTATATACAGCTTAATGAAGTATATTATTACTCCATAAATCGTGAAAATCCAGAGGAATCCTTAAAAAGTGGCAATATGGAGCTGAGGATACCAAGCACTGGTTTTATGGAAATATTTGAAGACTTAAAATCACTAGGTGTTCCAATAGAGGAAAATACCTCTGGCATAGATATTACTGAAACCTATCGAGATATTGATAATCAAGTAGAGAACCTTAAGATTCAAGAGGAAAGATTGCGGGATATTTTACGAAGAGCAGATAGGGTGGAGGATTTGCTACAGGTAGAAAACGAACTAAATCGAATTAGAACCCAAATTAACTCTTTGTCTAGCACCCTTAAAAGCTACGATAACCTTGTAGCCCTTTCCACCATAGAGCTTAACATACGGCAGGTAAAGGATAAAAATGTGGCGATACAGCCCTTACAGGAAGGATTATGGAGTAGGGCAAAAAACAATTTTGTAAATTCCATTAATGGCATAATTAAATTGTTTGAAGCAGCGGTTGTTACGTTCTTTGGGATATTACCTGTGTTAGCTGTACTGGCTGTAATAGGTGGGCCTATGGGCTACGTCTCCTACAAAAAATGGATAAAGAAAAAGTAAGATTGAATGAGCTTCTAAATAGGAGCTCATTTTTTTGTGTCGGTTGTTAATACTAGTAACAAGTTTAATTATAATTTTACTATGTTGGTAATACGTGTTAAAATATTGATAAATACTGATAGAAGGGAAGAAAAAGATGAAAAAAGATCGCATTATTATTATAGACGGTAACAGTTTGATTAATAGGGCTTTTTATGCACTACCTCCACTGATGACAAAAGAAGGACACCATACCAATGCTATCTATGGCTTTATCACCATGCTTTTCAAGGTTATAGAGGAATATCAGCCTCAATATATTGGCGTTGCCTTTGATAAAAAGGCACCAACCTTTAGGCATAAGGAATTTAAGGAGTATAAAGCAGGTAGGAAAAAGATGCCACCAGAGCTAGGGGAACAAATGGAGCCTTTAAAAGAGGTTTTAGATGCTCTGCGGATTTATAGAATAGAGATAGAGGGCTTTGAGGCCGATGATTTAATAGGGACATTAGCAAAATACTGTGAAGCCAAAGGCTTTGAGAGTTTGATTGTAACAGGAGATAAAGATGCCCTACAGCTAGCATCACAAGATACGAAGATTCTTATCACAAAAAAAGGTATATCCAACCTAGAGATTTATGATGATAAAAAGGTATTGGAGGACTTTGAAGTAACACCATTACAATTTATAGATTTGAAGGGATTAATGGGGGACAAATCCGACAATATCCCTGGAGTTCCAGGGGTGGGAGAAAAAACTGCTGTTAAATTGATTAAAGAGTTTGGGTCAGTGGAAAATCTTATACAAAATACCCAACAGATTTCTGCTGCTAAGCTAAGGGAGAAAATTGAAGATAATAGGGAGCAAGCTATTTTAAGTAAAAGGCTAGCAACCATTGTAACTAATGTTCCAGTAGCAATGGAGATAGAGGAGTTAAAGGTAGAGGAATTTGATAGGGATAGATTGTTGGAGCTATTCAAGAAGTATGAGTTCAATAGCTTAATTAATAAAATTATTGGCAATGAAAAACGAGAAAATCAAGGGGAAGGAAAAGAACAGGAACAAAATGCAAATCTATGTATAGTAACAATATCACATAAAGAAGCTTTTGAAGAAATGATGAAAGAGATAAAAAAAGAAAAAACTATGGTTTTAAAATCTATAACAGAAGAAAAAAATATTGTAAAAAATAAAGTAATAGGACTAGCTATTGCTGTTGGAGAAAAAAATCAATATTACATAGACTTTAGTGATTATAAAGATGAAAATGAATTAATAGGCCTAGTAAAAAAACTGCTAGAAGATGATACTATTGAGAAAGTCAGTCATGATATAAAAAAAGAGTTACTCCATTTTTATCCCTATGGTATAGAGATAAAAAATATTGTTTTTGACACTATGATAGGAGAATACTTAATAGATCCTTCAAAATCCAGCTACTCTATAAAGGAATTAGCTGTTCAATATTTAGGTGAAAACCTATTGGATGAGGAAGATCTAAGGGGAACGGGAAAAAACAAACTAGAGATTGAAGCCATACCTAGAGAAAAACTACAAACCTATTTATGTCAACAGGTAAGAATAATCAATAAATTGACAAAGACTCTTGATGAAAAAATAAAAGAACTACAGCTTCTAGAGCTATATTACGAAATAGAACTTCCTTTAGCAGAGGTATTGGCCTCCATGGAGTTTAAAGGAATTCAAGTAGATAAGCATATGTTAGAGGATTTAAAAATAGAATTTAAAGAAAAGATTGACAATCTAACGGAGGAAATTTATAGGTTAGCAGAATCAACCTTCAACATTAATTCTCCAAAGCAATTAGGGGAAATATTGTTTGATAAGCTACAGCTTCCTCCTATCAAGAAAACCAAAACCGGATATTCTACAAATGTTGAGGTTTTAGAGAAGCTTTATGATAAGCACGATATCATACCTAAAATATTGGAATATAGACAGGTAACAAAAATAAAAACCACCTATATAGATGGGTTGTTGAACATTATGAACCCTATTACTGGGAGAATTCATTCCAATTTCAATCAAACTGTCACCACTACAGGAAGGATTTCCAGTACAGAACCTAACCTACAAAATATCCCCATAAAGTTAGAACTGGGAAGACAGCTTAGAAAGGTTTTTGGAGCTCAGCAGGATTATCAATTGATTGATGCCGATTATTCCCAGATAGAATTAAGGGTGTTAGCCCACATATCAGAGGATAAAAACCTATTAGAATCCTTTGTAAAGGATCAAGATGTCCATACTAGAACAGCATCAGAAATCTTTCAAGTACCTATGGAAGAGGTAACCTCTGCTATGAGAAGCAGCGCTAAGGCTGTAAACTTTGGCATTGTCTATGGTATCAGTGATTTTGGATTGGCTGAAAACTTAAATATTTCTAGATATAAAGCAAAACAATATATAGAAAGTTACTTAGAAAAATATGCTTCAGTACAAAAATATATGGAAGAGACAGTAAAAATAGCGAAGGAAAAAGGTTATGTATTAACATTGTTAAATCGAAGAAGATATTTGCCTGAAATTACTTCTAGAAATTTTAATATCCGTTCCTTTGGAGAAAGGGTTGCCATGAATACACCAATTCAAGGAAGTGCAGCAGACATTATAAAAATAGCCATGGTGAAGGTTTATAAACGATTAAAGGAAGGTAATTTTCAAGCCAATTTAATCCTACAGGTACATGATGAGTTAATCGTAGAATGTCCAAACTATGAATTAGAAACGGTATCTACTATTGTGAAGGAATGTATGGAGCAGGCTATGGATTTAAAGGTACCCTTAAAGGTGGATTTAGCCTATGGGCCCACTTGGTATGATGCAAAGTAAGGAGTCGTTAAGGAAATGAAAATTATTGGATTAACAGGAGGAATTGCCAGTGGCAAAACTACTGTATCAAAGATACTACAAAATTTAGGAGCCATCATTATAGATGCTGATAAGGTGGCTAGAGAAGTGGTTGAAGCTGGGAAACCAGCACTTCTGGATATAGTAGATTATTTTGGAGAAGAGGTTCTATGGTCTAATGGGGATTTGAATAGAAAGAAGTTAGGAACTATTGTTTTTAATAACCCTTATGCACTGGAAAAGCTTAATAGCATTACACATCCCCGAATCTTTGAAGAAATAAAAAAGAGAATAAATTACCTTAAACAAAATGACGATAATCCTGTTATAATAATAGATGCTGCCTTATTAATAGAAACGGAACTAAAGGATATGGTTGAAGAAATTTGGTTAGTTACAATTCCTAAAGCTTTGCAAAAGCAGAGATTGATGGAACGGGATGATTTAACTATAGATGAAGCCAATAACCGCATAGCGACACAACTGTCTATGGAAGAAAAGCTTCAGTATGCTGATAAACTCATTAATAATTCAGGAAGTCTACAGGAACTAGAAAAACAAGTGAAGGAATTATGGGGGATGATTCATAAGCGTTAATTTTGGAGGGGTTGTTTTGCTAATTATTTTTTCTAAAAAAATTATACAAATTCTAGTAACTATCATTTTAATTATCACAGTAATCGTTGCTCTTCAAAATGGAAAATGGTTGGGGAAGGTTGTTTACCCTTTTCATTATAAAGATATTGTTGAAATCTATGCTACGGAATATGAGGTAGATCCTTATTTAGTAGCAGCTATTATCCGGAATGAAAGCAAGTTCAATCCCTATGCCCTATCCCGTAGGGATGCTAAAGGCTTGATGCAAATAGCACCTATAACGGGGAATTGGGCTGCTGAAAGAATGTCTATTGAAGATTATAGGGAAGAAATGCTTTATAATCCAGACTTGAATATAAAAATAGGTTGTTGGTATTTGAATATACTTCACAGAGAATTTAATAACAACTTACAGCTAATTATTGCAGCCTACAATGCAGGAAACGGAAATGTAAGTAGGTGGTTAGAAAATCCTGAATACAGTAGAGATGGAAAAACTTTAGATGAGATACCTTTTGGAGAAACGAGAATTTATCTTAAAAAGGTACAACGGGACTATAGGATTTATACATGGCTCTATGGAAACTAGAACTTCAAATGGAAGATTCTTTAGGTTCCACGATTAGGGTAAATATATTATAATAAACAATATATAATTAATGAAAAACAATTGCAATTGCTTGTAGTAAAGGAGGGCACTTGGTGAAAAAAAGAAGACAACTGGTTGTAATATTTCTAATAATTTTATCCATATTTTTAACTGCTTGTAGTACAGAAGAAGTAGACCCTATTGAAGAAGAAGAAACAAAAGAAAATATCGAAAACTATGAACCAGCAGACGGAGGAACCCTAAATCTATCTGTAACAAGATTTAACACCTTCAATCCCCTCTTTAACAATAATTATAGTTTATTTCAACTACATCACTTAATTTATGAGGGATTGGTTACCTTTGATCCCAATATGGATATAAAGCCTAAATTAGCAATAGACTGGACTATTGCCCAAGATGGACAAAGCATTCAATTTACCCTTCGTGACGGAGTAACTTGGCATGATGGAAAACCCTTAACCGCGGAGGATGTTATATTCACTGTAAATTTAATTAAAGGCAATATAAGAAATGCTAAAGGCACTTCTATTTTCAGGACAAGTCTGCAGCAAATCTCTGATATCCGAGAAATAAAAGATGGCGTAATCAATGTCACATTTTCTAGCCCCTTTAGCAATGCTCTAGAGGTGATGACCTTTCCCATCCTACCAAAACATTTGTTTGAAGGAAATAATATTGAAAAGCTAAATAGCCCAAATTTTCCAATGGTGGGTACAGGTCCTTATCAATTAGATCAATATGAAACAATGCGTAAGATAAAGCTGACAAAGAATAAAAACTATTGGGGGCAAGTCCCCTATATACAAGATATAGAAGTAACCATTGTTCCAGACTTAGAAGCACAATTGTCTGTTTTTGAAAATGGTGATATCGATGTGGCACAGCCAATCTCCATTGATTGGGCAAAATACATGGAAAATAGGAATGTAAAGGTCTATGAATATGTTTCCAATAATTATGAGTTTTTAGGATTGAACTTTAGAAATTCTATACTTAGGGATAAGAATATAAGAAAAGCCATAGCCTATGGGATTGACCGTCATAAGCTTATCAACAATATATATTTAGGACACGGTACAGTGGTGGATGGCCCTATATATCCCTTATCATTGCTATATGATGAAGGAAGTTTACAGTATGGTTATAATAGGGATCAGGCTGAAGCACTACTACAGGAAAGTGGATATGAGCTTGATAGGGAAAACAACACCAGAAGCAATGGGAATGGAGATACCCTAAACTTTACTTTGATTTCTAATAAAAACAATGTTTTAAGAGAAAAAACTGTCTTTTTTATTGAAGATGAGCTTGAGGCTATAGGAATAAAAATAGATGTAGAACTTTTAGATTGGGAAGAACTGAATGAGAGAATTGCTAGGGGTAACTTTGATATTGTATTAGGAGGATGGGAATTAGCCTACCTACCAGATCTATCCTTTGCCTTTCATTCACGACAGTTAGGGGGCAGTAATTTTATTGCCTATAATAACGAAGAAATGGATGAATTATTAGAAGAAGCTTTTAGTGCTGCTGGGTTAACAGCAAAACAGCAGGCCTATAGCCAGTTACAAATCCATATTGCAGAAGAGCTACCCTATGTTAGTCTATTCTTCAAAAACGGTGCTATCGTTGTAAGGGATAAAGTAAAAGGAGAATTTAAACCAAGTCATTATAACCTTTTCTATGGTATAGAAGAATGGTATATTAACACAAAATAATTTTATAATCAATAAGGAGCTGCAGGATAAAAGTGGCTCCTTATAAAACCTTGAAGATGTTGATACAGGGAAAGATGTGGGACTATTGATGGTTGACATGGGAATATAAACGTATTATAATGTTATAGTATCAAAAAACACATTTCTTGCGGATGTGGTGGAACGGCAGACACGCTATCTTGTGATGACGTTACTTTATTGTTAGTTTCATTCGCTAAGTTTATGGACAACTTTAAATGCGGTAGTGGTGGAATCGGCAGACACGTAGTCTTGAGGGGGCTATGTCAATAGACGTAAGGGTTCAAATCCCTTCTACCGCACCAAAAATAATTCAACTACCTATTTATAAGGTAGTTTTTTATGTGCAAAATAACGTTCATATTTAGCCTTGTGCATCCTTTAATAGTGTAGAGGGTATAGAAGGTTGTATATGATGAAAATAGTAGTAGGTCTATTAAGAGTGTCATGAACGGTACTTCTAATATTCAGAACCCCCAAAATGGGCGAGATGAAATTAATATCATACTAGCAAATCGTGGCGAGTGAATATAAAACAATCCAGTTAGTAGAAAGTTTTGCTGGAACATGTAAATGTGGTGGGAGTTATAAGTTTGATGCTCCGGCAAGATGCCCTGAATGCAAATCAACAGATTTATACGATACTGGAGAGATAGAGTGTTTATATGATTAAATATCAGGTGAAGTTAAAGGTCACTATGAGAAAAATAGGTTTATCGACAAAGGCTGCGACAATCCATTTTAAAGGATTGATTAGATTACTTGTAAATGCTATAATAAATGTAAACTAAAGAAAAAAATACTATCTTAGGAGGTACATATGCTAAAGAAAGAGGATTTTTTATTTGAAGAAGTAAAAGATTCAGAAATATTTGCGGAATACTCGGATGGGTGTTCTGGTTCTAGATCAGACTGTTGCACTAGAGTATGTACAAGAAACAATGCTGTAGCGAGTGAAGAAGAATGGGGAAAATTTTTAGAAATTAATGCAGGTGTTGTACAATATTAGAATGAATAAAATAATATCTTCTGAATAATTTCAGAAGATATTTTCTTATATATTATAAAGGAAATATCCAGTAGAATAGTAAAAGAGGAATGTGATTATGTCAGATATGAAGATACCAGTTGTCAGGTTGAAAATGGTAAAGGAATATGACTTGAGTGCAGATAGAAATAAAGTTTATGGTATAGAAGAAGCTGCACCAATTTTTGAATCATTAATTGGTGGGTCTACTTTGGAAAGGCTAGCATTGTTGTGTATGGATGCTAATAACCATCCAATAAATGTTGCAGTACTAAATATAGGAAATAATAGAAATGTCGAAGTAGTTCCAAGTGAAATATTTAGAATTGCAATACTATCAAATGCTACATCCATTATAATTTGTCATAATCATCCTTCAGGAATATTAAAACCAAGTAAGTATGATATGCAGATCACGAAGAAAATTGGGCAGATAGCAAGTTTACTAAGCATACAATTGATAGACTCTTTGATTTTAGGTGACTTTGGAAAATGTCTTTCAATTAGAAGTGAGATAGGGAAAAAAGAAGGTGAGATTAATGATAAATGTTAATGAAATATATAAAATAAGAAATGGTGTAGATATATATTTAACTAATGATGAATTAATTACTTTTTACTTTATGAGTACAAGATTAAGAAAACAGTTTAGAGTTTCTAATTTAATAGTAAGACTAATTGAATTAATCGATGGAGATAAAAATATAAAAGATATACATAAATTACTAGAAAAAGAATTCGGAAAAGAAATAAATATAGATGAGTTAGTCAGTATTATTGAGAAGCTTTATACTTTGAATATTCTTAATAAAGTTGATAAAAAATCAGAGGAAATTACTGATGTATCTTTAGAAAGGTATAGTAGACAAACTGATTTTTTTTCGGATTTTTTAGTTGGGTATAACTTAGATATAGAAGCACAGAAACAATTAAGGGATTCTACTATTTTGGTATTTGGATGTGGGGCAATTGGCGGTAATATTGCTATACAATTGGCAATGTGCGGAGTAGAAAACTTTATTATATATGACTATGATGTAGTTGAGGCTTCTGATATATGTCGCCATGTTTATTTTAAAGAAAAATATATTGGCATGAAGAAAACAGATGCTATAGAAGACTATTTATTAGATATAAATAAAAATATAAATGTACAAAAAATCGATAACGTATTAACACCAGAAAGTAAAATAGAGGATCTAATAGATAAAGCAACTTTTGTTATCAATACGGCTGATGAGCCTTATATAGGATATACTTCAATGAAAATATCTAGGTATTGTACAACAATGAAAAAGGTTCACTTTATTGCAGGTGGATTTGATGCACACTTAGCAAGTACGGGAGAATTAATAATACCAGGCATTACACCTTGTGTTGATTGTTATGCTAAACACTTTAAGGAAGTGTTAAAGGGTTGGAAGCCTAAGAAGCATCCTGTAAAGGAAAGGTATTTAGAAATCGGCGGTTTATCGAGTATGTCTTTGTTTTCATCAAGTTATGCGGTTATAGAAATTATAAAATATATATGTAATCTAATAGATATAAAAAAGTATAGGAATACAAGAGGCGAGTTTTTATTTCATAATATGGAGATAAGCTATCTAAATGTAAGTAGAGATAAGGATTGTAAATCCTGTGGGGAGATTGTCTATGAATAAACCAAAGTTGAGATCATCAGTTTCAGTAGTTAAGCTAGATAATGGGTTGGTAGAATTTTTCCTTACAAACACTAGACAGCAAATAAGGATAAAACTTAATAATGAAAACATCTTACAATTAATCTTAGAGCTAGATGGATCATTAACTATAGATGAGATAATAAAAAAATATAATATGGATGAAGAAATTAAAGAGTATTTTATTAGTTTTATAAGTTATTTGGAAAGTAAAAGTATTATAAAGAATAATACAAATGTTTTAGAAGAAGACTATATTAAATTTAGAAGAGCGGTTAACTTTTTAGAAGATTTTTCTTCAGATAGTCAAGATTTATCAAGTATGTGGAACAATATCAAAAGCTTGCATGTAGTTGTAATTGGGTTAGGAGCTGTAGGTACATGGGTAAGTGCTCTTTTAATACAAAACGGTGTTAAAAATATTACAATAATGGACAATGATAGAGTAGAATTAAGCAATCTTCATAGACAGTTTGGTTTTACTGAATCTGACATAGGTTTATTAAAAACTGAAGCTATGCAAAAAAGATTGAAGGAGTTTTCTTCTGATATAAAAGTTAATAGAATAGATGCTTTTTTGGAAGAAGGTATACTAGAAAAGGTAATAGATAATAATATTGATTTAATAATTAATTGTGCAGACAAACCAAATGTTGATACTACTTCTATATGGGTTGGTCAGTATTGCATGAAACACAATATTCCTCACATAATAGGCGGAGGGTATAATTTACATATCTCTTTAATGGGACAAACTATAATTCCTTTTAAAAGTGCTTGTGTAAAATGCTTTGAAAAAGGATTAGAAGAGTTAAATAATATTGATACCACGAATTTAAAAAAGCTACCTGTCAAAAACAGAAAAATTGGAAGCTTCGGTCCTATGTGCTCCATGATTGCTAGTATGACTGCTATGGAAGCGATTAAGGTGTTAACGAAAAAGATTATCCCATCTAACCTAAATAGGAGAGGAGAATTTAACATTTATAGTATGGATGTGAACTATCACAATGTAGAAGTAGATAAAAATTGTGATTGGTGCGGTAAAGAAGGTATCTATACTTAATTATAATTCGGAGGAACTAATTATGAAAAATATAGAAGTAATATCAGCGAGAGAAAATAATTTGAAAGATATTAGTGTTTATATTCCAGTAAATAAAATAACAGTAGTAACTGGAGTATCAGGCTCTGGGAAATCGTCATTAGTTTTTGACACTATATATGCGGAAAGCGAAAGAATGTTTCTGGAAAGTATTTCTACTAATATGCAAAATATTACATCTATGTTTTCTAAACCTAATGTGTATAGCATTAATAATTTACTACCATCAATAGCGATTTCTCAAAAGCATACTAATAGGAATCCAAGATCATCAGTGGGGACAATAACAGATATTTCAAGATTTATAAGGTTGCTGTTCGCTAGAGTTGGGAAGGGAACTTCTGATCAGTTATATAATGAAGGTGATTTTTCTTACAACAACCCTAAGGTCTGGTGTGATACGTGTAGAGGAACTGGAGAATCCTACTTGATTGATTATAGTAAAGTGATTGGTGATGAAAATGAAAGTTTAAAAGAAGGTGCTATACTATACTGGAAACAATCTTCAGATAATTATTATGAAATTTTATTAAAAGAGGCATGTGAGTATTACAATATTAATATGAATATACCTATTAAAGATTTAGAAAAAGATAAATTTAACTTTTTATTAAATGGGAAAAGTGATTGTAAATTTAAAATTAGATACAAGAATTATAAAAATAAGTATAGAACTAAAAGTGTTGAATTCAAGGGTGCACTATTAGAATTGAAAGAAAAGTTGCAAGATATTGATACCCCATCTACCTATAAAAGCATACAAAAATATCTCAAAAAGGATAAATGCTATAGATGCAATGGACTCAGATTGAAACAAGAAATATTAACTGTGAAAATATGCGATGAAAATATTTCTACATTGGAACAGAAACCTTTACTCGAACTAAAAAAGTGGATGTTGAAATTAAAAGAGAACATTGATACGTCTAAAAAACAAGTTGTATATGATATATCACAAGAGATTATAAAAAGAATAAATAATTTAGAACAATTAGGCTTAGGTTACTTATCATTAAGTAGAAGTGTACCTACACTTTCAGGAGGAGAGGCCCAAAGAGTTAGATTGGCAAATCAATTAGCATGCAATTTATCTGGTCTTCTTTATGTACTTGATGAACCAACAATGGGCCTACATAGTAGTGATATTGATGGTATCAATAGGATTCTCCATACACTAAAGGATAAAGGAAATACCATCTTATTAGTTGAACACAATTCAGATATAATGTTAAGTGCAGATAATATTATTGACATGGGAGTTGGAGGCGGAATATATGGTGGGACAATTGTAAGTGAAGGATCACCTAATAAAATAAAAAATGATGATAAGTCCTTAACAGGGAAATATTTATCAGGAAAAGAAAGGATAGACACCCCATCTATACGAAGAAAAAGCGACAGTTATTTATTTATACAAGGTGCTAACTATAATAATATTCAAGAAGAAGACTTTGCAATTCCTTTACACTCATTAGTATCAATAACAGGTGTATCAGGTGCAGGTAAAAGTACGTTTACTGATGAAATTTTAGAACCATCATTAAGTCAGAAAAAAAATATTAATTGTGGAAAAATAGAAGGTGCCGAAAGAATAAAGAAGGTAGTGAAAGTTGACCAGAACCCTATTGGAAGAAGTCCAAAATCTAATGTTGCAACCTTTACTGGAATTTTTGATTTGATTAGGGATTTATATTCTAAGGCAGATCTTGCTAAAAAGAAAGGGCTAACAAAATCTCACTTCAGCTTTAATTTATCTGGTGGAAGATGTGAAAAATGTCAAGGTAGTGGACAGATAAAAATTGATATGAGTTTTATGGCAGATACATATATTCTATGCGATGAGTGCAACGGTAAGAGATATACCAATGATGTTCTAGAGATAATGTATAACGAAAAAAATATTTCTGATGTGTTGGAGATGACAGTACTTGAAGCATATGAATTCTTTAATAGAACTAAAAAAGTAAGAAGCATATTAAAGTGTTTAATTGATGTTGGTTTAAATTATATAAAATTAGGGCAGTCAGCAGTCACTCTATCAGGTGGAGAAGCACAGAGGGTAAAATTAGCAAAATATTTGAGCGATGATTCAGCAACAGGTAATTTATATATTTTAGACGAACCTACAGTTGGCCTACACTTTCATGATATAAAAAAATTAATATCTTTAATGAATGAAATAGTTGACAGAGGAAATAGCATGATAGTTGTTGAGCATAATATAGAATTAATTAAATCCTCAGATTACATTATTGATATGGGACCTAAGGGTGGACCTGAGGGAGGACAAATAATAGATGTTGGCACCCCTGAAGAAATAGTAAAAAATAGAAAAGCATTAATTGCAGACAATTTAATTGAAAGTCTAGATAAAAAGGAGTAAATAATTATCACGTTGTTCTACTAGTAATTGACTAGTTAATAAAGTTATTTGAATTTGCATACGGTGATTCATAAGCAAGGATAAAAAAAGTTATTGAAATTGGGCATAGTATAAATTAATAGAGCAGGAGAACCTGAATCTCCTCCTGCTCCAGATTTTTAATTTTATATGTGTAGTTCTCTAACTACCGATTTGTCACTGGCCTGATAGTTTTATAAAAATATGCTAAGTTTTGAAAAAAATATATTACTGTCCTCAAATCTTTACTTTTTTAATGATAACAAAGATATTATGATAAACCTAAATATAGAAAAATATTACTCGGGAGCATTAAGCAATTCAGCTTCTAAATTATATCCTTATAGCAATAAAGAAGGACTGGTTACCTAATCCATAATTCTTTAAAGGATTGTTATTACAAACCTTAAATCAATATAACCCTTCTAACAAACTTCTAACATTTTTCTAACGAAAGTAATATAAAGCAATATTAAATGGCAACTTTTAAATTATGCTATTTATATACAAACGTTGAAAAATCAGACTTAATGAGATTAGTTAAAACTATATAACAAGGTGAATTATACCTTTTATCCAACTACGAATCAGAAGGTCATAATGATTAACATAGTAAATAAGTAATAGAAATATCTTTAGAAAATAAAAAACAGACCCAAATTAGTCTATTATATATATTCTTTGTGTGTATAGGGTTGGTGTCGTGGAATTAATACCAACTGCCATCCACTTGCCACCACTTTGCCACCCACCCAAAAGTTATAGGGAACTATAGAAAAGTATAGAAGGTTACTATACAATCTTTAGTTCCCTATATTTCAATGTTTTAAGAGTATTGAATAATATAATATGATATACATATTGATGATAAAATAAACTGATGTAATAAACGGCTCATGTTGAAACCGATACCTCCTTGATTTCTTGGGAAGAAGTAGATTTGTGAGGATGGTGACTAAACAAGAGGCTTTAGATTTAACGAGTAGTATGACATAAAAACTTCTAATGGTCTTCTAATGAAATTATCATTAAAACAAGCTAATCATTAAATTTTTAAAGTGTAATTATGTAGTATGAGTGTTGAAATTTTGAGGAAATTAACGGTTAATAAAATTAAATATAAATAAATAAAATAACCTTTAATAGACTTCGAATCTGAAGTGAAAAATACTAGAAGTTATTAAAATTTTATGACGAAAACTGCAAACATTTTGCAAACATTTTGCAAACGAAATAGTGATAAAAAGATAAAAATAGATATAAAACAAGTATAGATAAAGTCTACAGCATTAAGCATTTTCAATATCTAAACAAGATCTTTAAATCTAATCAAAATTAAATAATGGTTTGGAAATTACCTTGAGGGGGTAGTAAGCGAATGCTCGTGGGGGTTGAAATCCCCCCATCCGCACCAGTTGAACCAAAGGTCATAGGACTTTTGGTTTTTTTATTTTAGAGAATGAGATAATAAAATGTAATAAAAAAGCAAAACTATAAAAAATCAAGAGGATACGCTGCCAGCTGTTCTATCTACAATTAAATAGCAACATAAATTAAATTCTATAGATTATGAAACACTAATAGTAAAAAGGAAAGGAAGATCACATGATTACTAAAAGATTGTTGGCTATATTGATTGGAATTTACATTATCTACAGGGGAGTAGTGGATTATCTTCTCTATATATATGATGTATTTATAAGTCCTTTTACTATTAATGCAATCTTCTTTGTGGCAACAGTTGCCCTCATTATTGGCTATATGATGTATATACAGCAATATACAGAAAACATGAAGATTGTGGAAAGATATTTAAGAAACAATTCTAGAGCATTGTTCAAAACAGTTCAAGAACGATATAATTCTTTTTTGTGGCATTATACAAATGACGATTTAGAAAAAGCAGAGGAGGAGCTAAACCAGATAAAGGGCAAAAGACATGAATCAATTAGGGCAGTGGGGATGACTACGATTTATATTAATGAAAACAATTTGGAAGAAGCTCTAAAGGAAATAGAAAAGATTAAAAATCCAAATCTAGATCAAATAAAATATTATCAGCTTGCCCATGTAGCTATTCTGAAGGATGATTGGAATACCTTTGAAACAACTATGGGAGAAATAAAAGATGAAAAGAGAAAGTATGCCTTAAAAGCTGATGCTGCCTTTAGAAAAGGAAATTTTCCAAAGGCAAGGGAATTTGGAGATTTAGCTTTAAAACATACAAAGGGAGTACAAAAATATTTGTTACTGAAGGATTTAGAAAGGCAGAAGAACAATCCCAATAGAAAAACCTATTTCTAGTTTACTGATTTTTAGTTTCTAAACCATTAACAAAATATAATTATGTGATTATAAATTCTAATAACCTAAGGGCTACATTTTTAAGTTGTAGACTGTGGGTATTATAATTCAAGTCTATTATGACATAGCCTTAAAATAGATGGTATAATAACAGTAATATTAAAATTATGGGGGAGATATGATGCTAGAGCTATTGAAGACAAGAAGAAGTATTCGGAAATATAAAGCAACAAAAATTGAAAAAGAAAAGGTCGATTTATTAATGAAAGCCGCTTTGTTATCACCTTCTTCTAGAAGCATACGTCCTTGGGAATTTGTTATAGTGACCGATGAAGAACTAATTGGAAATCTAGCTAAGTCAAAGGAACACGGTTCTTTGTTCTTGAAGGAGGCACCATTAGCAATAGTCATATTGGGAGATGAAACTAAAAGTGATGTATGGATAGAAGATGCCTCTATTGCATCTATTATTATTCAACTGGCAGCAGAATCTATTGGATTAGGAAGTTGTTGGATTCAGATTAGAGAGAGGCGACATAATAAAGATGTGACTTCAGAGGAGTTTGTAAGAAGGGTATTAAATATACCTAAAAATCTAAGAGTAGAAGCTATTATAGCAATAGGTTATCCAGATGAAAAGAAATCTTTTTATGATGAGAAAAGTCTACTTCATGAAAAAGTCTATGTAAATCAGTACAAATAAAATATTATAAAACCCTATAGACATAGGCTTTTAAAACTTAATTTTAATATACATGATCTACAGTTTCCCCTAAACCCCGAGATAGATAACAACTATGTTAATTTAAATGCTTTTCAATTAGTACATTTTACACATAGAAAGAAGCTAGATTGCATGGGGATGGGGTGGAACGGCAGACACCCTATCTTGAGGGGACTGTTATCCTAGTTAATCCATGATTCTACAATGACTAATTGTTTAAAAATTATATGAAAATTTGTTGTAATAAAAGTAATTCTTAATTGGTCATTTGTAGAATACTAATTTTCAATAAGCTTAACACCTCCTCTTTTTTCATGGTGTTATCTACACCAACGGAGCTTGGTTATAGCTCTTACATGTATTGAAGTTTCTGGAAAATTCTATCCTCTAATTTTACTAATTAAGAGGCTCTTCTATATTGAATAAATTCTCAAAGTTATAAGTTTTTAAGAATTTCTATTTGATTTATGTGACATGCAAATAAATATTTAGGAAATAGTTGCGGAATCTGAACAACAGGAGAGACAATTAAGTTGAACACAAAAATAAAAAATGTTAAAATTAGACCGTTAATTTATTTTAGTGGAGCATAAAGAAAGAATAGATGAGGTAAATGCACATGATTAATCATTTGAAAAATAAAGAAATCTACAAAATTACCCTTTCAGTAATGTTAGGATTTATTGGTTTTGTTGGAGCGTTCTATTCTACTCGACTTAATTTTAATGAGTTTTATATTAATTTTCCATGGAGTATTATTTTACCCCTTTTAGTTAGTCTTGCTTGGGGTCCGTATTATGGGGTTATTAGCATTAGTTTGGGACTAACGATATTGTATCCTTTTGTTTTGGGATACTATAACGGTTGGGCATCACTGGTTCCCCTCTCTTCGTTATATATATGGATAATAATACATGGTTATGGGGGACAAAAAAGATTAGAAAAAGATAAGTTCTATTATAATGTTTATTTTGTACAACTTATTTATGTAATTATTAGAATGGTAATTTATGTTGTTTTTTTCCCGATATTAATTAAATTTAACCCACCTTTCTGGAACCCAGAAGCCTATACCCAAATAGAAATTAGCATAATTTTGTTGTTTGCCATAAAAGGAATCATTGTGGAATCAATATTAGTAGCTTTAGCAGATGCTATATTATTGCTTCCACCAGTTAAGAGGATGTTTGGGTTGGAGTATTCAGCGTCTGCCAAGTATAATACCAGAATAATGATGGCTTTAGTGATATTTGGATTAATGTTTACACTTGTTATTTTGATAGTTCAGAACTTCATTATTGATCAAAAAGGTTTGTTAGAATGGATTATAGAGTTAGATGAGAAAACTATGATTACCTTTGTACTTTCAACTATATTATTTTTTATAATGAGTGGTATCACTGTTCGATTTGTTGAGAAAGTACTTGAAGCACAAGAATCTCTGCGAATTCGAGAGGCCCAGTACCATACTATTTTTGAAGGTATTAATGATCTATACATTGAAACAGAGCTTAATGGCATCATTCTTATTGCATCTCCTTCAGCAAAAGAAATACTAAACTATGAGGCTGAAGAATTGGTTGGTGTAAATATTAAGGAGTTATATTATCACCCTAATGAAAATGACAATCTAATTGATATTGTTTTAGATAAGAAAGAAATAAATAACTATGAAATAATTGTTAAAGATAAGAATGGCAAAAAGCGTTGGTTGTGGTTCCATGCAAAAATCTCTAGCTACAAAGAAGGTGAGCACAAGATTATTTCAGTAGCAAGAGATGTTACCCAATATGTTGAAGCTATTAATGAAAAAATTAAAAGTGAAGGAAAATACAAAGTATTATATGAAAAAATGTTAAATGGTTTTATTATATTTAAACCGGTTCATACTGAATATAACGAGTTAATCGATATTCGATATATTGATGTTAATCCTGGATTTGAAGAACAGTCTAAGATGAATAAAGAGGACTTAATAGGAAAAACATGGAGTGAGATTTATGGTTATCAAAATCAACATCTAGATGTTTTTAGAAGAGTCCTAAAAACTGGTAATTCTGAGGGTTTTGAAGTTTATAGTGCTGAAAAAAATCTATATTTCTTATTTAATGCCTTTGTAATTGACAAGGATTATATTGGATTAGTCAGTGAAAATATTACGCCATATAAGAAGGCAATTAAAGAAATTCAAAGTCTTAACAATGAATTAGAACAAAGAGTGATTGATAGAACTGCAGAACTACAAAGTGTTGTATCAGAACTTGAAGGATTTTCATACACAATCTCCCATGATTTAAAATCTCCATTGCGAGCAATTGATGGATATAGCCAATTTATTATGGAAGACTATGGTAAAACGTTGGACAGTGAAGTGGTAGAAATGATAAAAAGCATACAAGATATTTGCAAGGATATGATTGGATTAATTAACGAGCTCTTGGAATATTCTATTACCTCAAAAGCAAATATTCATAATGAACCTGTTAATGTTAAACAAATTATTTTAACGGTTTTTCGTGAATTTGAAATAGGAAATCCAGAAAGAAAAATTCAATTATGTTTTGATAATGAACTGCCGATAATCAACGGAGACAGAGTACTTTTAAAACAGGCCATTACCAATATTATTGCTAATGCAATTAAATTCTCTAAAGATAGGGAAATAACAATAATTTCAGTAGGATCTAATAAAACAGATAATGAATACATGTTTTATGTTAAGGATAATGGGGTTGGATTTGATATGAAATATTCAAATAAGCTCTTTGGCATCTTTCAGAGATTGCATAGAAGAGATGATTTTGAAGGAGCAGGAATTGGTCTAGCTACCGTTAGAAAAGTTCTTGAAAAGCATGGTGGAAAGGTTTGGATAGAAGGTGTATTAAATGAAGGTACTACGGTTTATTTTACACTACCAGTAAAAGCTGAGATAGAAAATGAGGTGTAGTAATGTTTAAAGTTATGATTGTAGATGATATGGAAGTTATGCGAAGGCAAATAAAAAGGTTGGCACTATGGGGAGAAAATACTGGTTTTCATATTATTGATGAAGCAGAAGATGGACAAGAAGCCCTTATCAAGCTGAAAAGACAACCTGTAGATTTGCTTATTACTGATATAAAGATGCCGAGGGTAGATGGTATGGAGTTATTAAAAGAAACCTATGAGAATGATTTAGCTACTTGTGTTGTATTTTTAAGTGAATATGGTGAATTCAACTTTGCAAAGGAAGCTATTCAATATGATATATTTGATTATCTTGTCAAACCTGTTCAAGATAAAGAACTGAAAATGCTACTGGAGAAAGTAAAAAATCACATTAAAGAGAAGGAACAAACTGAAGTGCATTTGAAAAAGCTAGAAAGTAAATTGATGGATAAAATAGATGTTTATTATCCTACAAATAATTTGATAGCTATTATTAAATATATATCAATAGGAAATAAAAAGGCGATAGAAGCAACAGTATCTATGGTAGAAGAGACGGCAACTGCCTTGGAATATGATAAACTAAAGGTTGCAATCGTGCTAGAAAAAGCTTTTAATGAAATTTGGATGGAAGTTAGAAAAAATCATGATTGGCTAGAGCAATTTGTAGACACAACTACCTTTGCTACTATGGGCTTAACTCACTATAAGGATATTGATTCGATGACGGAAAAAGTAGTAGAGATGACTAAACTACTAATATCCATTATCAACACCTATATAATAGGAAATAGAAATAATCCTATAATAAATCAAATATGTATGTATGTCATTAATAATATAGAGAGAAAAATTAATATGAGTAGTATTTCTGAGGCTTTATTTCTTAGCAAAAATTATATTGGCGATGTTTTTAAAGAGGAAACAGGTATGACAGTAGGACAATATATTACAATGGTAAAGATACAAAGGGCAAAGCATCTAATTCTCAATGATATGTTAAAAAATTATGAGGTAGCCCAGCGGTTGGGTTATAATGATGTAGAGTACTTTGGAAAAACATTCAAAAAGATTACAGGCTTATCTCCTGCTGAGTTTAGAAAAACAACAACAAAAAAATAAGGTGCAAAACCTCAACCTAAATCCGGATTTTGTAAGGGTATAATCCTTGATTTTTACATTTTTTTTAATGGCATATTCTTATATGATAAATCTATAACAAACATACCATGTTATATAGGCACAAATGATTTTACAAAATTGGATGAAGGAGAGATTAATATGGTAATGAACAAGTCGAAGATTTTAAAGGCCTTATTGATTGCAGGTTTAGCAATGAGCATTGTAGGATGCACACAAACTGATGGCAATACCAGTTCTGAAGTTGCCCCAGAGCCTCAGGTGGAACAAGCAGATTCTGAAAAGACAGAGCTTTCATGGAGTGTTCAACCTACTCTTGGTTTAATAAAAGGTGATTATTACAGAACTGAAGAACGTTTTAGACAAGGACATACTGGAGTTTTAGAAATTGTCAAAAATGGTGATGAATTAGTCCATGTAGAGTTCAACGAGCTAACTCGACCAAACTACTATAATCGTTTCTATCAAAACGTGCCTAAGCGTATGTCAGAATATAATTTCGATATGGGAGAGAAAAAGGGCGCTGCATGGATACAAAGTGTTGTACAAGTAGAAAAGCAAATGCTTGAAGAGCAAAGGATTACTGGAGAATTTGATATGGTTTCAGGTGCTTCAAATAGTATTAATCAGTCCATGATTCCGTTAGCCGAAAAATTATTACCTTCTTTAGATAACCCATCTGGAGAGAAGTATTATGGAATTGCAGAAAAAATTGGAGGAGGCCTAACAGCCCGTTTACAGGTTGTGTTACGTGATAAGAAAATTATTTCTGTTAGATATGACGAGATTTTTGCAGATTCTCCTGAAGAAATTGAAGATCCTAACTTGAAAAAGTTTTATAGACAATCAAAGTATGAAAGTGTACTTTATGATGAGCCTTCACGTATTGGATTTAATGTTCAAATGGATGCTTTAAATGATAAAGTTGTAGAGACCCAAGACATGCTTGACCTATCAGAATTACCTGCAATTGATACAACAGGAAACTATGCTTCAAGTGGGTTTACTATACGTAACAATGCGTGGGATAACTACCTTCGTCTTGCTGAAAAGCTTTTAGAAGAAATGAAAGCTGATGGGAACTTATAATTAAATTTAGAGATTTATTTTATAAAAAATTTAGCAAATAAAATTTTAAAAAGGAATGGGATGCCGTTAAAATTCAGGCATAAATCCATTCCTTTTTTTAATGTATTATATTACTGATAAAACATAAGGATTCAAGAATAGAGCTACAATAATCAAATGTACTTTACCAAATCAATATGGTATAATTTTCTATTAGTAGAAGTATTTGTATTAACTTAATTCTATGTTCTGACATGTATTTCTACTAATATAAACTGGTTTCTGAGAGTTAAGGGGGAGGATTTATATTACATACGCAATTGAGATTGATAATGTTAGAAAAGTATTTAGAGTAGGGGATGAAAAAGTAGTTGCCCTGAATAATATCTCTATAAATATAGGGGTTGGGGAGGTATGTTGTTTATTAGGAACCTCTGGGTCAGGAAAATCAACTTTACTTAATCTAATGGCGGGCTTGGAAAAGCCAACTCGAGGAACCATTAAAATTCATGGAAAACATATAGAAAAGATGAACGAAAAGCAGTTGGCAAAGTTTAGACAAAAGAATATAGGATTTATTTTTCAATCCTATAACCTTATGCCAACACTAACAGCATTAGAAAATGTTAGTTTACCTCTAACCTTTAGGGGGGATAATAAAAAGTTTAGAGATAGGGCAGCTGCAAATATATTGCAAGCAGTAGGTTTAGAAAAATATATAAAGCATAAGCCTACCCAAATGAGTGGTGGACAACAACAGAGGGTGGGGATAGCAAGGGCCTTTGTCAGTAAGCCGCCTATAATTTTTGCTGATGAACCTACGGGAAACTTAGATTCTAGAACTACCCAGGAGGTACTGCAGTTAATGCTGACATTAGCTAAAGAAAATAATCAAACCCTAATCATAGTAACCCACGATAGAAGCATCGCATCATTTGCAGATAGAATATTTTATATGCTGGATGGAAATATAGAAAAAATTGAAGAAAACAAAGAAAAAAACAGGGGGATAAACAATGAAGCGTAATTATTTATGCACGATAATGATTATAATAATGCTGATAAGCATTATACACTTGACACCTATCTATGTTGAAGCAAATCCAGGAACAGAGGAAAACCTAAATCCTATTGAAGAGCCCATTAAAAGAGACGACCCTAATTTAGTTATAGGAAGAAACTATAAAATGCCTGTTTTTAAGGCGGGCACTGAGGCTAGGCTGGCTATTCCCATAGAAAACACTACCAATGGACAAGCCCTTAATGTTTTTGTTTCTCCTGTTATAGAAGATGCTAAAGATTTTCCCTTTGAAATAAACTCACTGGTTACAAGGAAAAGGATCTCTTCTATTACAGGTAGAAACACAGAAAATGCAGTTTTCTATTTGAATGTTAGAAAAAATGCAGAAGCTAAGATGTATCCAATTAGGCTTAATATAGAATACACCTCCTCCAATGGAGGTTCCTTAAGCTTATCGGAGACAATCTATATTAAGATTGACAATGATTACAAAACACCATCCATAAAGCTGACGGCTATAAATGTAGATGGTGGGAAATTGATTAGTGGTACTACGAAAACAGTAGGATTTACTATAAAAAATACTGGAGATTTAACAGCTAAGGATGTTAAAGCCAGGTTAGGGGGATTTTCTAATAATGAGTTGTTACTTGATTCTCCTATGGACACTATCGATGTTGAAACTTTAGCTGCCGGAGAAGAAAGAAAAATTTATTTTAATATAGTTTCTAGTGAAAATTTAGAGAATGGGAACTATAGCTTAAATTTGTTTTTAACCTATAAGGATGAATATGATGGTAACTATGAAACCGAAACAAAAGCATATCTACCTCTAGAGGGAAGGAGTTGGAGACAAACCACCTTTGACTTCAATAATCTGACCTATCCACAGGAACCAGTGGAACCTTATACTGATTTTAATGTTTCATTTGATTTGAAAAATGCTGGTGAAGAAGATGCAAATAATGTAAAGGTAAGTATAGATGCAGGAGAAGAAATATTATCAAAGTCTATATCTATAAAAAACCTTGGGAATCTTACAGCAGGTAAAAGTATTCCTGTTGAATTTATCATGTTTGCTAAGGATAACATTGAATCCAAAAATTATCCTATTAAAATAAGTGTAGAATATGAAACTGGAAGTGGTAGTAAAAGAGAAGCACAGACAATTCATCAATATGTTGGAGTGTATATCAATAGCAATAACAGAGATATGGGTACTCCAAAGGTTATGGTGGACTGGTATGACTATGGAACAGAATTTGTTAAGGCAGGAGAAGTGTTTCAGCTAAATATGTCCTTTTATAACACCAATAGAACTAGTGATGTTAGAAACATAAGGGTAAGCTTAACCTCCGACGGTGATGTTTTTTCACCAGTGGGAAGCAGCAATTCCTTTTTTATTCAAGAAATACCTGCTGGTGAAAGAGTAGAAAAAGTCGTAAACCTAAGGCCTAAAATAGATGCCACCTATAAAACCCACAATGTTTTTGCTGATATTGAATATGAGGATAATAAAGGAAAAGCTTATAATACAAAGGAATTGATAGGAATACCCGTTATACAGGAAGCAAATTTAGTTATGGGAGATATCACACTTGCTAATGAAAATTTTGTAGGGATGCCAATAGCTTTATCCTTAGAGTTCTATAATGCAGGTCGTGGACTAATGAGAAACATGCTTATTAGCATTGAAGGAAACTTCGATACAAATGAAGGAAGCTTATATATTGGAAATCTAGATGCAGGTAAGAACAACTATTATGATGCTACTATTATCCCTACATCTGCAGGAACCCTCAATGGAAAAATTATTTTTCGGTATGATGATGAAATTGACCAGCACTTTACCATTGAAAAGGAGTTTGCCCTAGAGGTTATGGAACAAATGATGGATTTTATGCCAGAACCATTTATTGAGCCGGAGAATACTAATAGCACCTTTAGTAAAATCAAACCCATTATCAGTGTTGTAGTTGTTATTTTATTAGCAGCTATAGGTTTTATTTATTATAAAAGACGGAAAAAGAAACTAGAGGAAGTGGATATGTATGAATAATTCAGATCTCCTGAAGATGGCATTAGGAAATCTATGGAGAAGAAAAACCAGAACTTTCCTAACGATACTAGGGGTAATTATTGGAACTAGCTCTATCGTTATTATGCTTTCTCTAGGAATTGCTATGGATAGAAGCTTTAAAGAGCAGCTTTCACAAATGGGAAACTTAAATACAATTGAAGTCTATAATCATGGTTATTACGATGATTCTATGGGTTCTAGGCAAAATAGGCAGACTAGTCTCGATGAACAGGCGGTAGCAGGGTTTAAACAGATACCAGGGGTAGAAGCAGTAATGCCCATTAAAAGTGCCCATTACAAAATGGGGGCAGGGAGAATGGTGGGATATGTATCGGTAATGGGGATAGATCCAAATGTAATGGAGGCTTTTGATTTTAAAGTTGATCAAGGAAGACTCCTGATGACCACCGACAAAGATGCTATAGTTTTCGGAAAAAATGTTGCTATGAATTTTTACAATCCACGACTAAGAAATTCTTATAGCTATGGTTGGGGTTCCAATGGGAATAATGTTGATTTAATAAGCAATAATCTGATTGTAACCTCTGATATGAGTTATGGAGAGACTAGAAACAAGCCTGTAGAAAGAGATAGCAATTATACCCCGCCAAAGCACCATAATATGAAGGGTGTAGGTATTCTAACGGAAAGCTTCAATGAAAAGGATTATTATGCTTATATGAATATTACTACACTGGAAAAAATAATCGAAGAAGATCGTCGAGCTAATAGACAAGATCCATCCTCCAGAAATAGGGGTGGAGATGCTAATAAATACGAAAGAATTAGTGTAAAGGTAAAAGAGATGAATGATGTAGAAAAGGTCCAGGAAACTATTAAAGCAATGGGCTTTCAAACCTATAGCTTAACGGATATGCTTAAATCTATGAAGGAAACCTCTGCCAAGATACAGGCAATTTTAGGAGGCATTGGTGCTGTTAGTTTATTTGTGGCAGCTATAGGAATTACCAATACCATGATTATGAGCATATATGAAAGAACAAGAGAGATAGGAGTAATGAAGGTTTTAGGAGCAAATTTACCAGATATAAGAAAACTATTTTTAGTTGAAGCTGCTATCATAGGATTTTGTGGAGGAATTGCAGGTTTAATATTAAGCTATACCATCTCCTTTGGACTAAATAAGATTGGCAGAGGATTCCTGGGACCTACAGGAGGAACTACTGGGATGTCGGTTATACCCTTAGAACTGGCACTAGTTGCAGTTGTTTTTGCAACCTTTATTGGTGTAGTATCCGGTTATTCGCCTGCAAGAAGAGCTATGAACCTTAGTGCACTAGAAGCCATTAAAACAGAGTAGTTATAATGAATTTACAAGGAATAGTCTTCACACTATTCCTAATAAATCTTTAATCCGCATCCTTTAGGATGTGGTTTTTTCTTGGGATAAGGGACGAGGGCTCGTTACCACTTTTGCTGATTTTATAATATGAGGCCTTAGCAAAAGTGTTAATTGCATTTTATATCATTACCTTGGAATAATAAAGTTATGATGAAAGGAAATTTCAAGGAGGTGTCTAACCCTATGGAATATTTGAATTTGACTTTTAGAATTTTTTCTATAATGACGTTACTATTAATTCTTATATTAGTGACTGGAAGAAGAAAAATTGGCGAACTTCCAGTATTTGATTTTTTAACCATTATTATATTAGGAAATGTGGTAGGGGCCGATATCGCTGACCCTAAAGTACCTCATTTGCCAACGGCATATGCTATAGTACTATTAATATCTATACAGTATCTTATAAGTCATTTTACAGTTAAAAGCCGAAGGTTTGGTAAGAAAGTTACCTTTGAACCTATTGTAATTATACAAAATGGACGATTTATTAAATCCAATATGGAAAAACTAAGATATTCTATTGAAAATGTACTAATGTTTTTAAGAGAAAAGGGAATTTTTGACATAAATCAAGTTGAATTTGCCATTGTAGAGGATAGTGGTAATATTAGTGTAATGAAAAAATCACAATTTCAGCCACTGACTCCTGATGATATGAAAGTAGATACAAAGTACAAAGGGCTAACAATGCCTCTAATTGTTGATGGAAAGGTTTATGAAGACAATTTACAGAAACTTAATTTAAATAAAGCATGGCTTAAGCAACAGCTGAAACTAAATAATATAAATAGCTTTGATGAAGCATTTTATGTAGACATAAATACAGAAGGAAAGCTATGTATATCAAAAGTAATTGAACCTGCTAGTTTTATGAATGATTTTATCATTTAAAGAAATGATAAAATTAATTTTTACAGCATACATGTAATTTTAAATCAAAACAGACAACTTTTATTTGATAAAAAATTATTGTTAGTGAATTTTTATATGATTCCTATAAAAAAGTTCAGTTTTGTTACTGAACTTTTTTACTGATCTTCTTCAATGGATTTAATTGATTTTCCAGCAGGAAGATTTAGCATTCTACTTTTAGGTTCATATATTTTTTGTGCAGCATAAATACCATGATGTCCTGAAAAAATGAAACTAATGAGACAGGCAATAAAAAAATAGCTCATACCTTGGCCATCGAAGATTTCAAGACTAAAAAGAAAGGCAGAAATGGGTACATTAGCTGCCCCTGAGAATACAGCAATCATACCCACAGCTGCAAGAAAAGAAGTTGGCAATCCTACTATGGTAGATAGAGTATTTCCTAAGGTGGCCCCCATAAAGAAAAGAGGGATTACCTCACCACCACGAAAACCAGTCCCCATTGTGATGGCAGTGAATACAATTTTACCTAAAAAAGCGAAGGTAGGAACATCTCCCTCAAAAGCTCTTTCAACCATTGGTAAACCACGACCAAGATAATCTCGAGAGCCTATTAGATAGGTCAATCCTATAAGGATAATTCCTCCCACAAAGGCTCTTAACATAAGATTTTTTAAATATTTATCAGATAAGGTTTTAATTTCATGTCTTAATTGACTGTATACAACACTAGTAAAGCCAAAAATAATGGATAACCCTACAACTTTTATAAGGTTAATTGTATTAATATCTGGAATGTTTTTTATAGTAAAGTGTTCATGCTGAATGCCCCATGCTGTTGCTACATAATGACCTACAAAGCTAGCAACAAAACAGGGAATTAAGGCTTCATATTTTGTTTTACCTATGGAGATGGCTTCCATACCAAAAATAGTACCTGCTATAGGGGCACCAAAAGCCGAGCCAAACCCACCACTTACTCCACTAATAATTAAAATTCTACGATCTATTTTATTAATTTTCAATAAGCGATTTACTCCTTCTGATATACTTGCCCCCATCTGTATGGCAGCACCTTCTCTACCTGTTGAACCACCAAATAGATGGGTAATAAATGTGCATATGAAGACGATAGGTCCCATCCTTAGGGGAACCTCTCCTTGACCATGGTGAATATGCTCTAGAATCAAATCATTTCCTTTACGGGAACCTTTACCATAATACATATAAATGTAGCCTATGACGATACCTCCCAAAGGGAGAAAGAATAATGTAAAATGATTTGCTTCCCGTACATCTGTGAGAAAATCATTTAAATTAATCAATAAAGCTGAGGTAGTACCTACAACTATACCAATAATGCTTCCCCATAAAATCCATTTTGAAAGGGTTAAAATAAATGTTACATGTCTAGCTTTTACGGTATGATTAAAAAATTTATCAGTTAAATAACCCACGGTACTAGTACTCCTTTGTTAGAAGATAATCTATCAATACTATGGTATATACAATAGTAGATTTTTCATCTTGTTTATCTAGATTTTTAGTAGTTAGTTCTTTTTGTTTAACTCATTATTTTGATTAAGATACTCTAATCGTCCATTAAGAAATTCCATATGATCATCAAGATCATTTTTCATGCTATTAAACATATCCTTTGCCTGTTGTTCTTCAGTGGCTTGTGCCATCATAGCATAGGTTCCTTTTACAGCTTCACAATATGCTATAACTTTTTCTAAATCTTTTTGAACTGTCATCTAAACCTCTCCCTTTTATGCAAATTAGTTTAACTTTAGTTTAACCAAAATATATTTTATAAATTCTATTATGAATAGCTCAAACACAGTAAAGGTTCAATAGGTTGTAGTGGCTTTGATATGACCTTGTTTTGATAAAAATTACATTTTTTTTCAAATGATCTACATTGTTTGCGACAGAAGGAAAAAATCCTGTATAATAAATTAAAGTACATATAGATATCCCAATGAAATAAAATCACGGTTTATATTATATATATTGTAAAGGAGATGAGGATTCCATGAAAATACTTCATACTGGAGATTGGCATATAGGCAAGATTGTTAACGAGTTCAGCATGATAGAAGATCAAGAATTTGCCCTAGAGCAACTGATAGAGGTGGTTAAGGAGGAAAAGCCCAATGTCATTGTTATCGCTGGAGACATATATGACAGAAGCATACCACCAGTGGAGGCTGTAGAGCTTTTAGATAGAATTTTCAGTACGATCCTACTGGATTTAAATACACCTATACTGGCTATAGCCGGCAACCATGATAGTGCTGAAAGATTATCCTTTGCCAGCAGAGTACTAACTCAAAATGGTTTACATATAGCAGGGGGTTTTAGTAAGGAGATTAAAAAAATTACCCTAGAGGGGGATAAGGGGCCAGTTAATTTTTATTTACTGCCCTATGCCGATCCAAAGGAAATAAGACATGTCCTAGAAGATCACGATATAACCAACCATGATAATGCCATGAAAAAAATAATAGATAGTATTAGGGAAGACATACAGGAAGGCACAAAAAATGTTTTAGTAGCCCACGGCTATATAACCAACATGAGGGAGAACAATGATGAAAATAAAGCTACGATAGAGATCCCCCTAGATGAGATTATGACCTCTGATTCTGAAAGACCATTAAGTATTGGGGGAACAGATATCATTAGGGGAGGGTATTTTGACTGTTTTCATTATACGGCCCTAGGTCATCTTCATGCTCCCCAAAGGGTGGGAAGCGATAGAATGAGGTACTCAGGCTCCCTATTAAAGTATTCTTTTTCAGAAACCAATCATAAGAAGGGTGTTACCATAGTAAATATTGATGAAACAGGAGAAATATCTGTACAGATAAAGCAACTTAAGCCTAAGAGGGATATGAGAATTATTAAAGGTCCTCTAAATGAACTTATAAACCCCAGTGTATATGAAGGCACAAATCTTGAGGATTACATATATGCTGTACTTACAGATGAAGAGGAACTGATAGATCCTATATCTAAGTTAAGGGCTGTTTACCCAAATATTATGGGCCTTAGTAGAGAGACAGCAGCTATACGAGAAGAAAGTAGAACCTCTGCAGCTGAGGGATATCAGCATAAATCAAAGCTAGAGCTTTTTCGGGAGTTCTATCATTCAATCACAGGTAGGGTTTTAGAAGAGAAAAGGCTTGATGTGGTACGGGAAGTTATTCAAGAAGTAGAGAAGGAGGGAAGATAGATGAGGCCATTAAAGTTGATAATCAGTGGCTTTGGGCCCTATGCAAACCTACAGACAGTAGATTTTGAGGAGCTAAAGAACAAGAATATATTCTTAATTACGGGTCCGACAGGAGCGGGAAAAACAACCATATTTGATGCCATAAGTTATGCTCTCTTTGGTGAAGCCTCTGGCAGTAGTAGAAGTAAGGATAGCCTGCGAAGTGACTTTGCTACCCAAGAAACCTTAACCTATGTAGAACTTGATTTTGAACTAAGGGGAAAGGTATATAAGGTTAAAAGGGTACCCCAACAGGAGAGAAAAAAACTTAAGGGAGAGGGGACAGTACAAAAGAACACAGAAGCAGAGCTAATCCTTCCCAGTGGGGAAATCATCACCAGGGTTACTGCTGTCGATGAAAAGATTAGTAGGGTTTTAGGTATCAATAAAAATCAATTTAGACAAATAGTTATGCTGCCTCAAGGGGAATTTAGAAAACTACTAGAGGCAGAAAGTATAGAAAGGGAGGCTATATTTAGAAAGATTTTTGGTACAGAAGCCTTTGAAACCATACAAAGAAAATTAGAAGACCAAAGGAAATCCATTAGCAAGAAAATAGGTGAAAAGCAAACTAGAAGGGATACCCATGCTAAAAATATTGAAACTGGTGGGGATGAGGCATTACATAGATTGATCTATGCAAAGGATATGAACATAGCGGAAATCATCAATAGAACAAAGCTCCTTATAGAAGAGGATGAGAAGAAAAATCAAGAAATTGCACAAGAGATTAAAGGAATCATAGGAGAGCAGGAAAAACTTCAGCAGCAATTTGTAGAAGGCCAAGAAACAAACAAGAAAATTAACGATAAAATAGAGCTGGAAAAAGAGTATACAGACCATGTTTTAAAGGAGAAGGAATACAAAGAAAAAAACCTGCGATTGGAAAGGGGTAGAAAAACCCTACCCATAATAGAATTGGAAAATACATATATACAGAGGGAAAAAGCCCTAGAGATGAGGCACAAAGAATATAGGGAAGCTACTGAAAGTCTAAACATTGCTAAGGACAACCTTCTTCAAACAGCACAGCAGATAAAGATAGAGGAGGCTAAGGAACCAGAGAGAAAGAAGATATCGGATGAAATAGCAACCCTGAAAAGCCGTCAAGAGAAGGTGAAGGAATATGAAGATAAAAAGTTAAATATAGAAAAACAAAAAAAAGAGCTGGAGAATAAAGAGAAGACATTGCAAGGTCTTAAGTTCAGTATTAAAGAGGAAAAAAACAAGCTTCAGCTTATTTATGAAGGACTAAAGGAGATCCAGAAGGCGGAAATAGATCTTGAAAAGCTAATCAACATAAGGGATCAAAAACAGGAAATTTTAGAGGATGCTAGAAATTTATATAAATATACGAAACAATATATTACTAAAGCTAACAAGTACAAAAAAGAGATTCAAGCCTATGAGGAACTAGATAACAAATTTAAAGAGATTAAATTAATTTATGAAACAATGGAGGATAGCTTTAGAAGAGGACAGGCAGGACTTTTAGCTAGGGATTTAAGGGATGGCATGGAGTGTCCAGTATGTGGTTCCAGTCATCATCCAAAGCCTGCTGAGGCGGTTGAAGATGTACCCACAGAAGAAGAGATAAAGAAGATGAAACTTAAGCTGGATAAAGCAGCTGAGGAAAGGGACAAGAAATATGGTGAGGTCTCTAGATTACATGGAGATATACAAAATAGTGAAGTGGAGGTTTTACAGCGAAAGAATAGCTTGCTTGAAGCACTAGGGCAGGAAATAAAGGATTTAAAGCTTGAGGCTATGCTCCCTTATCTAGAGAAGCAGGGTGAGATGTTAAGTAGTGAATTAAAATCTCTAGAGGAACAATTAAATAGTTTGGAGATGATTGTTAAAGAGAAAAACAAGTTAGAAACCGACTTAAACCAGTGTGAGGATAATATTAATAAAAATCAATACCAAGTAGAAGAATTAGAAAAGGTATATACCCAGGACTATGGAGTTGTGAAGGCAGGGGAGGAACTTCTTATCAGTATTGAAAAGGAAATACCTCTAGCAATTCGTTCCTATACTAAGTTAACCTCTAAGATTAATGAGATTCAAGGTATTTTAGATAAGCTACAACAAAGTCATAAAAAAGCTCAAGAAAATTATAGCAAGGCCAGTAATGACCATGCATTTGCTGAGGCAAACTGTCAAACTCTTTGGAAAAGCCTAGAGGAAGAAAAACAGGAGATAGAGGCATTAAAACTAGAACTAGAAAATAGGATTAAAGCTGCTGGTTTTAATGACTATACTGAATATCATGTTAAAAAGATGAAGGAAGAACAAATAAAAGAATTAGAAACAGATATACTTGAGTATTATCAAAATCTAAAATCTCTAAAGGATAGGGTTGAGAAAGCAATAAAGGATACGAAGGATTTGAAGGAAGTATCTTTAGAAAAGCTTATTGAAGATTTAAAACAGCTTAAGAATCGAAAAAATCTCTTAGAGCCTAAGGAAAAACAGTTATTTTCAAGAATAAACAATAATAAGAAGGCTCTCAGAGAAATAGAAAAAATAAATGAGGACATAAGAAAAGATGAAGAAGTCTTTGGTGTTGTTGGGGAGCTTTCTAAAGTTGCCAATGGTGATAATGAAGAAAGAATAACCTTTGAAAGATATGTATTGGCTGCCTACTTTGATGAAATAATAAATGCCTCCAACATAAGATTAAATAAGATGGCAGGAGGAAGATATATACTTAGAAGAAAGGAAGAAAGGGGTAAAGGGAGAAGACAGGAGGGGCTTGAACTGGAGGTCTTTGATAACTATACAGGTAAAGCTCGTCATGTTAAGACCCTATCAGGAGGAGAAAGCTTCAAAGCATCCCTAGCCCTAGCCCTTGGATTGGCTGATGTTGTTCAGTCCTATGCTGGAGGCATAAGTCTAGATACGATGTTTGTAGATGAAGGCTTTGGAACTCTAGATCCTGAATCTCTAGATCATGCTATTCAATGCTTAATTGATCTTCAGATGGGGGGAAGACTTGTAGGAATTATATCCCATGTCCCTGAACTAAAGGAAAGAATAGATGTAAGACTAGAAATTACCCCTGCTAAGGAAGGTAGTAGGGTGAAGTTTGCAGTGTAATTCAAGAAAATATTAGCGCTTGCGCTTGCAATTATGTATCAAATTTTGTGGTTTTGTAAATATTTTTGTGTATATTTATTTTATGCTACTGATAACTATTTTTTATAACACAGGATGAGAAATTTTTCACAGAAGATTAAACATAAAGAGGATAGTTTGGTTTGTTTACCAAATTATCCTCTTTTAAGTTTTTATTCCTCTACATTTTCTTCTTTTTTATCTTCTTTATTGAGGTTTACCTTAGAAACGATATCTGGCACCATATCTAATAGTTTCTCTAGGCCACCTCGTTGGTTAACTGGTAGAATTTCAACCTTTCCATCGATAATAACAATAACAGCAGTAGGGGAGGCCTTTGCTCCAACACCACCACCAGAGCCTACACCTTTATTACCTTTTTCATCAATGCCATCACCGCTACCTGTTCCTAGGCCAAAGGATATATCCACCATAGGGATTAAAGTGATATCACCAACAACAATGGTTTCACCTACAACGGTTTTAGATGTAAAGAATTTTTCTAGCTTTTCAAATAAGACACTTGAGTTTTCACTAAAATTAACTGACATATTTCTTTTCCTCCTTTTTGTTTTTTCTTATTGATTTTATTGTTTTAATCATGGGTTTAGATAGTATCAATCTTATTATAACAATTAGCAGGGTAACGATAACTATCCTCCCTTGAATTTTAAACTCACCTTCAAGGACAGCTTCTCCAAAGGAAGGCGTGAGGGATACAGGATAATCCTTAATAAGGGGGTATAGGGAACTTGTAATAACTAATCCCATTGCAGTATAATAGGGATCATCAAAGCCATATTTTCCTTTAACAACTAGTTTTTTAGGTTTGAGATACTTCCATATTCTTTTGATAAAATCAATCAAGATAGATATTGTTTCTTGATTAAAATCCTCTAGAATAGACCAGTCTTTTTTCTTAGGTTTAGAAGTTTTCTTTTTATCTTTAACTTTTTTCGATTTTTTTGACTTTTTTACAGAGATATCATCTTTAATATCTATTGGGATACTTATACCTAAAGGTTTTACGATAATCTTTGACATGTGAGAATCCATCATTGTAAAATTGACCTCGATAATCTTCCAAAAACAGCTAATTCTTCCTTGTAACATGGTTTTTTCGTGTTTGCAGGCTCCCACAGCATACTCTATAGGTAGGACTATGAAAAGAATCAATATAAAAATAATAAATAATAGTAGATAACCTAGAATGGCCCAAATAATCATATGCTATTCCTCGTTAACAGATTTTTTTTCTCCTTACAGCTTCCTGTGGTAAAGAAATGTTGGAAGCATACTCTAAATCCTAGAAAAGTAGTTTCAATTCAGTAAGATATCTTTGACATTTCTTACACCTCCCATAACCCTTCTTTGTTTAAGTTGATGCTTTAACAATTTTCTCCCCTCTGTACCATACATTTATATATACACAGAATATCATAAAAAGTTTCATAAAATAAAATATTTTTGAAAAAATCATTGTAAAATTGTATATCTATGAAATTATTCAAAGGTTAACTAGGGGATAAGAGTTTGAGGTTTATTACCTTTGTGACTGTACAATTTTTAAAAATAAATTCTTTAAAACATTGGAAAATCTTGAAGAACTGTTATTAAATTATTTTATGTAACTTAAATTCAGACCTGTTCATATCATATAACAAAACTACCTATTTAGATATTTATGCTTAAATATCTAAATAGGTAAAATGGAGGTATAATGATATGATTAGACAAATGCAGAGAATACCCATTGGTTGTCCAATAGGGTTTAGTGGACGATATATAGTTTTACCAGGAAATACAATGTTTATGATTGCTCAAATATTTAGAGTTACATTAGCTAGTCTTATTGCAGCAAATCCACATATTGAAAATCCTAACTTAATTTTTCCAGGAGATGTGTTATGTGTACCAGCATTAATGAGAATTCCTTGTTGTGTTATATTGACACCAAGGGGGACAGTGCCTTTTGGAACAGGTGGTGTAGCTTTTGTTAATTTTGGACCTAGAGGGGGGCAAGTAATTAATGTTATGGCAACCCTTCCGCCACCTTCATTTTTTGGCAATTATGATTCCTATATAGCTACAGCCTTCTTAAGGGATATTGGAGGGTTTGGGAATCAACTATTTCCTACTCTTGAGGACCCTCCAACATGGAGTACAAGAATAGAATTTCCCACAGCTATATCTTTAACAGCTGATGTGCAGGTGGTTGTGGAGCCTTTTAGTGCTATTACAGGAATAACTGGACCGATTATCCTCCAAAATAATCTAAGGGCTTGTGATGTTTAGTAATAATAAATATGGAGTAGAAAAGGATTCAGCTATAATTCAGAGGGGAGAAAACTCCCTCTGAATTAAGTTTTTATCTAAAACATTTATTGGAAAGGAATATTTTAATAAATGAAAAAATAGATATGATAAAAATTACTCACATCCTTTGAAGAACCCAAAATGAATGATTAATGATAATAAAATAGAGAGAGCGATCTCGATCCCTTCATTTTATTTATTAATAATTCATTACATGATACAATAAATTTAATGATAAAATAAGAACAATAGGTCATGATCATGAGCAGGAGAAAATAATAGAAAATTAGGTGATGACATTCCATGAAATACATAATATTTGATTTAGAATTCAATAGTCCATTTAAAATTAATAGGAAAACAAATCAGCTGATGAGGGGGGACACAAATCCCTTATGTCCCCAGGAAATAATTGAAATAGGTGCTGTGAAAACAAATAACGAGATTCAAATTGAAGATACCTTCAAGCTATTTGTTAGACCGCAGCTATACCCAAAGCTCCACCCTAAGGTAAAAAAGAAAACAAAAATCACTAAAGAAGATTTACAAGATGGTCTACCTTTTCAGGAGGCCATAAAAGCCTTTAAAGAATGGATAGAAGAAGATGATTTCATCATGGCCTCCTGGGGAATAGATGATATAAATGAGTTAAAAAGGAATTGTGACTTTTTTAATATAAAGACACCATGGATTACAAAAATTTGTGATGTGCAAAAAGAATGTATGAATTATTTAGATATCCCTACAGGAAGACAAATAGGATTGAAAAATGCAGTAGAAACTTTTCATATAGATATAAATTATAAATTTCATAAGGCCCTAAATGATGCCATTTATACTGCTGAAATATTTAAGAAACTAAAAAATAATAAGATAATATAAAAGTTAATTAATAAATCCTATCAACAAACAAATTGAGACAAACTTATTAGGATAGTATAGCTTTACAAAACTTCAAAACTAAATTTTTATAAGAAAACAGAAATTATCTTACTAAAAACTTATAAATACAATTAAATTGGAAAAAGGTGTATAGGATGATAAACAAAAAAATTATCGTTGTTGGAGCTGGACCTGCTGGAATGATGGCAGCTATTACTGCTGCCCAGCATAGCAATCATGTAATACTGATAGAAAAAAATGCTACTATAGGGAAAAAATTGAGTATAACTGGAGGAGGAAGGTGCAATATAACTAACAACTCTTCACCAGAAGAAATAATGAAAAATATTATTACAAATCATAAATTTTTATATAAGAGTTTACATAGTTTTACAAGCAAACAAGTAATGGAGCTTCTAGAGACAAATGGTTGTCCTATAAAAATTGAAGAAAAAGAAAAAGTGTTTCCTCTTAGCGAAAAATCTGCTGATGTTATTAAGGTTTTTGAAAAACTATTAGCAGAGCACAGGGTTAAAGTATATTTTGAATGCCAACTTAAGGATATATTTGTAGAGGATGATAGAATAGTAGGTATTGAAACAAATCATCATAACAAACTAGAATGTGATGCCCTCATTTTAGCCACCGGAGGTGTGTCCTATCCCATCACAGGAAGCACAGGTGAGGGACATAATATTTGTGAAAAACTAGGTCATAAAATCATTCCTTTAAAGCCAAGTTTAATATCTATGACCATTGAAGAAAAATGGTTAACAGAGATGACAGGAATAGCTTTAAGGGATATTGTTATTAAAACGAAGATTAATAAAAAGTCTTTAAACTTTTATGGTGACTTATTATTTACCCATTATGGTATATCTGGGCCGGCTGTTTTTGAGTTAAGTAGCTAT
Source organism: Natronincola ferrireducens (assembly GCF_900100845.1). Lineage (NCBI taxonomy): Bacteria > Bacillati > Bacillota > Clostridia > Peptostreptococcales > Natronincolaceae > Natronincola > Natronincola ferrireducens. The sequence continues at coordinate 1,187,618 of NZ_FNFP01000001.1, forward strand.
CTTAATAAGGTTGATTTACCAAAGGAGGGTCATGAAATATTTGTAGATTTATTACCACAGATTGCCCAAGACAAATTAAAGGAACTATTTCTTTCGGCAGATATAAGTAATAAACAAGTTTCTACCCTATTAATAGAGTGTTTTCCTAAACGTTTTGTAGCAGATCTATTAAATGAGTTTAATCTATCTAATACTATAAAATTCAATCAACTCAATAAGAAAGATAGAAATAGACTTATGGAGACTATAAAGAACTTTAAAATTACTGTTTTAGGATTAAGAAATATACAGCATGCCATCGTAACATCTGGAGGGATCTCAGTAAAGGAAGTAAACCCTTCTACAATGGAATCCAAAATTATTAAGGACTTATATTTTGCTGGAGAGCTATTGGATGTTGATGCATTAACAGGAGGATACAATCTACAAATAGCCTTTTCTACAGGTTATATTGCTGGAAGCAATAGTGTAGGGGAAGACGAGTAGTAGTATAGTATATAATCCTATTACTTAGCAACGCTTGAAAAATAAATTTAGACTAATTTAAATTTAAAGATAGTAAAATAGAGGGATAGCTTAAGGTTAACCCTCTATTTATGTATTCACTATGATAAAGATAGATATTGATATTGTATAAATAAAATCATGACAAGATACTGAGGGATTGTTACTGTCAGCATAGGGAAGAGTCTTAGATCCTTGGTTTCCCTCAGGATGACAGGACCCAAGAATTCATAGAATGCTAAAATCAATAATAATGTTTAAAAGAGCCTATGTCTTAAAAAGAAAGTAATAAATCCTTCATATAGGCAACAACTTCTCTTGTATAATATTTGATTATTAAAAAAGGGTTAGGGTGAGACATTGCAGGCCCCCCAACAGCATCTATATTTAATCGATTAGCCAGCATGAGAGAACGATGTATATGAAAGGAGTTGGTAACGATAATGGCACTTTCAAATTCTTCATTTGACATAATTTCTCTACTGTAATAAAGATTTTGGTAAGTACTAAAGGAGTTTTCCTCTTTAAATATCATTTCTGGAGGTACACCTTTATCCACTAAGTAGTTCTTCATAGCTAAAGCTTCAGTAATCCATTCATCCTCACCTTGAGAACCACTGACAATGATAGATTCAGCATAGCCTTCATTATAGAGGGCTAAAGCTTTTTCAAGACGATAGGTTAGCATAGGACTTGGGCGATCTCCCCACAACCTACAGCCCAATACAATAATCACATCAGATTTTTTAGGGACCTGCTTATAGGGGGTTCTTATAATACTAACCTGAATGATAAGAAATAAAATCACCATGCCTATGATTGTTGATATAATAATTTTTTTCATTCTATCCTCCAAAAACACAACAGAATAATATTTTAAACTGCTACTATTATAACATAGGATGTAGAAACTTTCCTTGTAACAGTAAAAAATTAAAGCTTTAAAAGAAGCTTAATCAAAATAGCGAATTCAATATATAAAATTGTAGCTATTAAGGATAACTATTTTAAAAAAAATTTACTGATTTTATAGTCACAAAAAGTTGTGCAAAAGGATAATATAGTAATATGCTATGTATTTGTAAAAAGGTTAGGGAGGGGAAAATAT